>NZ_JAGWDA010000003.1:0-270135 GCF_020657875.1 Clostridioides sp. ZZV14-6150
TGATAACAATAGTTATCTTGACCAAGAAGCCACCACTTCAAACATTACCGTAGGTAGTTAAGTGGATGGTAGTTCACGAAAGAGATTATGGAAACAAGAAAACAACGTGATGTTATGGATTCATTTTGTAAAGTAGTTACATATAGAGGATATGATATAACCATAGGTGAACTTTTTTCTATAGGAGAAGAATATACATCCAATCTTCTAAAAAGCGTAAATGGAGGAGCTGCATATCCTATTGAAGATTGGAGTGATTGGTTCGAGGACTTTTTCATCATGTTGGCGAATATATAATATATAAACTAATTAGTTATATTATATATTTAAAGTTAAGAAAATAATTGAGAGATTAAAATATTTAAAAATAAGTGTAAATTTTATCAATCTTAAAAAAGGATTAACTTATTTCTAATAAATTTAGAAAAAATTAAACTAAAATAAGCTGACAAAAATCGATATGAGCTAATGATTTATAAAAGTTAGATGAAAAAATATAAGATATTTCTAAAAATTCAAAAAAAACAATAAGTTTTACCATCTCAGATGTTGAAAAAAAAGATAAAAATAATTTATATGGAAAAAATAAAATTATACGTAAAAAAAAATTGAAATAAAAATTAAAAATGTCGATAAAACGTTAATTTCAAAACAAAATAACGCTATTGACAAACCATATTGCTTTAAATTATAATTATTGAAAATAATGATATTTAAAAATCATACTCATGTCATAGTCTAAAAGTAAGTCAAAAAAGAATGTAAGTCTAAGCAAGTACTACTCTAAAATGTGTTTTATTAAAAAATAAACGTTGAAAAAAATTAATTATTATATAAAAATGCTGTTTATACTTTAACAATGAGGTAGTAATCTAATTAGAATAAAAAACTCTAATTAGTTATATACATAGTAAAAAGGTAAGAGAGGTGATTTGGATGGCTTTTGAAATAATAAAAAGCATTGTTGAGGCAGAGCAGACAGCAGACAGTATTAAAGTAAAAGCTGTTACTGATGCAGAGTCTATCAGAGCTGATGCTGTAAACGAATGTGAAAGCATCTTGGCTGATGTAAAAAAGCAAGCAAAGCTTATGGAAGAAACTCTTGTTGAGAAGGCAGTCACCGACAGTAAAGCAGAGGTTGATAAAATCTTGGCAGATGCTAAAAGTGAATGTCTGAAAATTGAAAAAACTGCGACAGAAAGACGAAGTAAGGCAATCGAGGCGGTTATTGGAAAGGTAGTGAGATAATATGGCAATAGTTAATATGAACAAGATATCTATTGTTGGCTTAGAAGCTCAAAAAAGCCAAATTTTAAAGCTACTTATGAACCGTGGATTTGTTCAAATTGATGATAGTGCCTTTCTTACTGAAATGGATGAGTTAAAAAATCATCTTACAAAAGATGGTGAGGAGTCAGAGGTTATAATGTTAGAACAGAAGATGGCACATGTGAATCAAGCGATTGACATTGTTTCTTCACTAGTGAAACAAAAAAAAGCTATGTTTGCACCAAAAAGAGAATTTAACAAAATTGACAGTGAAAAAGAAGAGGAAATTTATGCTGAAGTTTTGGAGTTAAATAATCTAAATAAAGAGATAGGTACAATAAGGAGTAACATAAATTTATTAAATAATAATAAAAGTATGTTAGAGCCATGGGTAAACTTTGATGTTCCTTTTGAAAAGATGGAAACTAAGTATACAAAAACTATTCTAGGAACGATACCCACAAACGCAAATATTGATGCTTTAAGAGTTAGACTAGAGGATGAAGTGCCAGAAAGTGTTCTTGGAATTATTGACTCTGACAAGTTAATGAACTATGTTTATTTAATTACTTTAAAAGAAACTTTTGATAATGCTACAGAAGTTCTTAAAGAATTTAATTTTTCAATAGTTACATTACCAAGTGAGGAAGGAACACCATCACAAGCTATCAAGAAATACAATGAAATGATAATTAGACAGGAAAACGTTTCTAAAAATAAGACAGAAGAAATCAAAAATCATGGAAATAATATACACATGCTTGAAAATCTATATGATTTTTACACTATAGAAAGAGACCAGAAAAAGATTATAGAGAGACTTGTAAAAACAAAAACAACATTCTGTCTTAATGGTTGGTTGCCAAGTAAAAGTGCCAGTGAGCTAATTAATGAAATCACAGAAAAGTTTGATTGTTGTGTTCAAACAGAGGAAGGAAATAAAGAAGAAGGTTTCCCAATTCTACTTGAAAACAATAAACTTGTAACACCTTTTGAAAGTGTAACAAACATGTACAGTTGTCCAAGCACAAAAGATATTGACCCAAATACAATTATGACTTTCTTTTATGTTATATTCTTTGGAATGATGCTAAGTGATGCTGCATATGGGATAATAATTGCCCTAGTTTGTGGATTTATTATATACAAATCAAAGATGAAAAAGGGTGAAGGAAATTTAATTAAACTTATTGGTATTTGTGGAGTTTCAACTACTATATGGGGTCTTATATTCGGGGGTATTTTGGGGGATTTAATTCCTATAAAAGCTTTAATTAATCCTTTAGAGGATGTTATGGTACTTATGGGGATGTCATTACTGTTCGGTATTATCCATATATATGTAGGTTTAGGAATTAAAGCATATACACTAATAAGAGATGGAAAGGTCATAGATGCAATTTGTGACGTAGGATTTTGGTATTTATGTATAACAGGGGTATGTCTACTTATAATACCTTTTGTTGCAGGAGATATAGGCGTATTTTCTGAAGTAGGAAAATATTTAGCAATTATAGGTGCTATAGGTCTTGTTCTTACTCAAGGGAGAAGCTTTAAAGGAGTACCTGTTAAGCTTTTTAAAGGATTTTCAAGTCTTTATGGTATAACAAGTTATTTTGCTGATATATTATCTTATACAAGAATTATGGCTCTTTGTCTAACAACAGGAGTTATAGGGCAGGTTATCAATCTTTTAGGGGCTATAGCTGGTCCAATATTTGCAGTTGTAATTGGTGTTGTAGGACACACAATAAACCTTCTTATAAATGCACTAGGTGCATATGTTCATACAAGTAGGTTACAGTATGTAGAATTTTTCAATAAGTTTTATGAAGGCGGAGGAGTTCCTTTTGTTCCGTTTAAGTATAAAACAAAATATACAAGCATTAATAAAAAGGAGATGTAAATATGGAATTTTTAAACGCGTTAGGAAATGGTCAATTTTTGGCAATATCAGGAGCTGCTATAGCAGCGTTATTTGCAGGTATGGGTTCTGCTAAAGGTACTTCAATAGCAGGGCAAGCCGCAGCAGGTGTTGTAACAGAAGACCCTAGTAAATTCGGTCAACTTCTAGTTTTACAACTTCTTCCTGGTACACAAGGTCTATATGGATTTATCATAGCTTTCCTTATTTTATCAAAAGCAGGAATTATTGGTGGAGATGCGATACCAACATCAGCTCAAGGTTTACAACTTCTTATGGCAGGGCTTCCAATTGGTCTAGTTGGTTTAGTATCAGGTATTGCACAAGGTAAGGCAGCAGCAGCAGGGGTTGGAATAGTTGCTAAAAGACCTGAAGAACTTGGTAAAGCTATAACATTTGCAGCTATAGTTGAAACATATGCTCTTTTAGGACTACTTGTTTCTTTCTTAGCTTACAATGGAATTGCAATTGGATAATTATAGAATATAATTCATAAGTAAAAAAAATGAAAAGGAGGAAGCACTCCTATGGGTAATGAACAAAAAATGATTGACAGAATTATAGCTGATGCCAAGCAAGAGGCGCAAGAAATATTGGATAAAGCTAAAATTGAAACAGATTCAAAGATAAGCTCAGCTAATGAAAAAGCTGAAAAGGAAATGGCTTCCTATACAAAGCTTGCAGAGGCAGAAGCAGAAAAAGCAGCTTCTAAAGAAATATCAGGAGCTTATATGGAGGCAAAGAAACAAATATTATCAAAGAAACAACAGATTTTAGAAGAAGTAATTTTAGAAGCTAAAAATAAACTTCTAAATCTTAAAGATAGTGAATATGAAAAAATTATATTAAATATGATTGAAAAAGCGAATTGTACAGATGGTTCTGAGATAGTATTATCTAAAAAAGATAGAAAAACATTAAAAGATGTATTATCTAAAAAAGACATCAAAGTGTCTGATGAAACTAGAGATATTACTGGAGGTTTCATAGTTAAAAAAGGTGATATTGAGTATAATTATTCGTTTGAAGCTATAATTGCAGTAGAGCATGAAGATATTGAGCAAATTGCAGCAGAAATTTTGTTTAATTAAGGAGGGGGGTTAAAAAATGGCAGAAGAAAAAACTTATCCCTATGCCGTGGCACGAATAAGAGTGCTTGAAAAACAGCTTCTTAACAGACAAATGTTTATTCAAATGGCAGAAGCTAAAAGCCCTGAAGACTCTTTAAGAATTATAGCAGAAGCAGGTTATACGGATTCGTCAAACAATAATGTTCACAATTTTGAGAATGTTTTGACTCAAGAATTATCTAAAACATATGAAATTCTTAAAGGTCTAGCCCCTGAAGAAAAATTTGTTGATGTATTCCTTTATAAAAATGATTATCATAACTTAAAAGTTTTGATTAAAGAAGAAATCTCTGGTGTAGATGGCGAAAAGTACTTAATTGATGGAGGTACAATTCCACTTGCTAAGCTTAAAGAATCTTTAGCAAATCGTAGTTTTAGTGATTTACCTAAGATAATGGCAGGAGCAATAACAGATGCATTTGAGATTTATAGTAAAACACAAAATGGTCAAATGGTTGATATTGTTTTAGATAAAGCAACTTTTTCAAGTATGAAAGAGACAGCTACAGAAAGCCAAAATAAATTTGTAATAGATTATGTTATGAAAGTTTGTGATTTAACAAATCTAAAGAGTTTTATAAGAGTTAAAAATATGAAGAAAGATTTTGATATGTTTATGAATGTGTTTGTTTCAGGTGGTTCACTTGATAAAGAAAAATTCTTAGAAGCTTTTTCTTCAGACACTCCAGCATCATGTTTTAAATCTACTTCTTACTCTGATGTCTGTAAAAATGGTATGGATAGTGGATTTACTGTCTTTGAAAAACTTTGTGATGATTATCTTATGGAATATGTTAGAGACGCAAAATTTAGACCTCTTACACTAGAACCGCTAATTGCATATTTATATGCTAAAGAATCAGAAATAAAAACAATTAGGATTATTATGACTAGTAAGCTTAATAATATAGACGCAGATACTATAAAAGAAAGGCTAAGGGATGCTTATGTATAAAGTAGGAGTAGTTGGAGATAAAGATAGCATCATGGGATTTTTAGCTCTTGGAATAGATATCTTCCCAGCCTATGATAGTGACGAAATTAAAAAAAGTATACATAAGTTGGTTGAAGATGAATATGCGATAATTTATATTACAGAACAGGCGTCATTGCTTGCAAAAGAATCAATAGCAAAATACAAAGACTATCAACTTCCTGCTATTATAGTTATTCCAGGTATTGGAGGAAGTATGGGATTAGGTATGAATGAAGTAAGAGAATCTAGTAAACGTGCTATAGGTGCAGATATATTATTTAAAGAATAGATGCAAATTGAATAAGAGACAATCTCAAATTTTGTTAATGCTAAAAAAATGTATTGATAAAATATAGGAGGGAATATTTAAATTTTGATAAAGTATATGATTGCAGGTGAGAGAATATGAAAACAGGCACAATTGTAAAGGTGTCAGGACCGCTTGTCGTAGCGGAGGGCATGAGAGATGCGAATATGTTTGACGTCGTAAGAGTTTCTGATAAACATCTTATAGGCGAGATTATTGAAATGCATGGAGATAAGGCTTCTATACAGGTTTATGAGGAAACTTCTGGTCTAGGACCAGGAGAAGAAGTGGTTTCTCTTGGAATGCCTATGAGTGTTGAGCTTGGGCCAGGTCTTATTTCAACTATTTATGATGGTATTCAACGTCCACTTGAAAAAATGTATGAGATTTCAGGTACTAATATAACTAAAGGTGTTGAAGTATCTTCACTTGATAGAACAATTAAATGGGAATTCAAACCTAAAAAGTCTGCTGGTGATAAAGTAGTAGCAGGAGATATAATTGGGGTAGTTCAAGAAACTGCTGTAGTGGAATGTAAGATTATGGTTCCTTATGGAGTAAAAGGTACTATAAAAGAAATATATTCTGGAGAATTTACTGTTGAGGATACAGTTTGTGTTATCACAGATGAAAAAGGTAATGATATAGCTGTAACTATGATGCAAAAGTGGCCAGTTAGAAAAGAAAGACCATATAGGGAAAAGAAAACACCAGATTCACTTCTTGTTACAGGTCAAAGAGTTATAGATACATTTTTCCCAATTACAAAAGGTGGTGTAGCAGCTATTCCAGGGCCTTTTGGAAGTGGAAAAACTGTTACACAGCATCAGCTTGCTAAATGGGCAGATGCAGATATAGTTGTATATATAGGATGTGGAGAACGTGGAAATGAAATGACAGATGTTCTTCTTGAATTCCCTGAACTAAAAGACCCAAGAACAGGCGAGTCACTTATGCAAAGAACAGTACTTATAGCCAATACATCAGATATGCCAGTTGCTGCACGTGAGGCCTCTATATACACTGGTATTACAATAGCTGAATATTTTAGAGATATGGGATACAGTGTTGCACTTATGGCAGACTCTACATCAAGATGGGCAGAGGCTCTTAGAGAGATGAGTGGTCGTTTGGAAGAGATGCCAGGTGAAGAAGGTTACCCAGCGTATTTAGGTTCGCGTCTTGCTCAATTCTATGAGAGAGCAGGAAAAGTAAACTGTCTAGGTATGGATGACAGAGAAGGAACTCTTACAGCAATTGGTGCTGTTTCTCCTCCTGGTGGTGATACATCAGAACCTGTCAGCCAAGCAACACTTCGTATAGTAAAAGTATTCTGGGGACTTGATGCTTCATTAGCATACAAACGTCACTTCCCAGCAATTAACTGGTTAACAAGTTATTCACTTTATCAGGAGAAAGTTGATGTATGGGCAGATAAAAATGTAAATGATAATTTCTCAGCTCAAAGAGCTCAAGCTATGAAACTTTTGCAAGTTGAATCTGAGCTTCAAGAGATAGTTCAATTGGTTGGTGTTGACTCACTTTCAGATGGAGATAGATTGATATTAGAAGTTACTCGTTCTATAAGAGAGGACTTCCTTCATCAAAACTCTTTCCATGAAGTTGATACTTATACATCACTTCATAAACAATATAGAATGATGGGGCTTATTCTAAAATTCTATAAGTCAGCACAAGATGCTATTAAGCAAAATGTTACTATAAATGATATTATCAAGCTTTCAGTTCTTGAAAAGATTGGTCGTGCTAAGTATGTAGAAGAAGATAAACTAGATGCTGCTTACGATGCAATTGAAGATGAAATAGACAACGAGCTTGCTGACCTTATTAAAAAGAGGGGGGCTGAAGAACTATGATAAAGGAATATAAGTCAATACAAGAGGTAGCCGGTCCTCTTATGCTAATAAACGGCGTAGAAGGTGTAAAATTTGATGAACTTGGAGAAATTGAGCTTTCAAGTGGAGAAATTCGTCGTTGTAAAGTTCTAGAAGTAAATGAAGATACTGCACTTGTCCAACTTTTTGAAAGTTCAACAGGTATAAACCTTGCTGAAAGTAAAGTACGTTTTTTAGGAAAGAGTCTTGATTTTGGAGTTTCACCAGACATATTAGGTCGTGTTTTTAGTGGGATGGGTAAACCTATTGATGGTGGACCAGAAATTATACCAGATAAGAGACTTGATATAAATGGTGCACCTATAAATCCAGCAGCGCGTGATTATCCAGCTGAGTTTATACAGACTGGTGTTTCTGCAATAGACGGACTTAATACCTTGGTTAGAGGGCAAAAACTTCCTATATTCTCAGGTTCTGGTTTGCCACATGCTAATCTTGCAGTTCAAATTGCAAGACAAGCAAAAGTTCGTGGAACTGACTCTAAGTTTGCCGTTGTATTTGCAGCTGTTGGTATAACTTTTGAAGATGCAGATTTCTTCATAAGTGATTTTAAAGCAACTGGTGCAATCGACCGTTCTGTGGTATTTGTAAACCTTGCAAATGACCCAGCAGTAGAGCGTGTATCTACACCTAGAATGGCACTTACAGCAGCAGAATACCTTGCTTTTGAGCAAGATATGCATGTACTTGTTATAATAACAGATATTACAAACTATGCAGAAGCATTACGTGAAGTTTCTGCAGCTAAAAAAGAAGTTCCAGGACGTCGTGGATATCCAGGTTATCTTTATACTGACCTTGCTACAATGTATGAAAGAGCAGGAAAAATGAAAGGGCATGAAGGGTCTATAACAATGATTCCAATACTTACAATGCCTGAGGATGATAAAACACATCCAATTCCTGACCTTACAGGATACATTACAGAAGGACAAATTATACTTAACCGTGAACTTTACAAAAAAGATATACAGCCTCCTATAGATGTTTTACCATCACTTTCTCGTCTTAAAGATAAGGGGATTGGTAAAGGTAAGACTCGTGAGGACCATGCAGATACAATGAACCAGCTTTTTGCAGCATACTCAAGAGGTAAAGATGCAAAAGAACTTATGGCAATACTGGGTGAATCTGCACTTTCTGAAATTGATTTAATGTATGCAAAATTTGCAGATGAATTTGAGAAAGAATACGTTTCACAAGGGTTTAGAACTGACAGAACTATTGAGCAGACATTAGAAATTGGATGGAAGCTTCTTAGTATGTTACCCAAAAGTGAACTTAAACGTATTCGTGATGAATATTTTGAAAAATATATGCCTAAGGAGTGATATCTGTGGCTAGATTAAATATAAATCCAACACGTATGGAAATGACTAGACTTAAGAAACTCCTTAAAACTGCAACAAGAGGTCATAAGCTTCTTAAAGATAAGCTTGATGAACTTATGAAACAATTTCTTGAAATTGTAAGAGAAAATAAGCGATTACGTGAAGAAGCAGAAAATGCTCTTGATGCTGCTTATAAAAATTTTATAATTGCAAGGGCAGTTATGAGTCAGGAGTATCTAGGTTCAGCACTTATGATGCCAAAACAATCTGTTTCTGTAGGTGTTTCTACAAGAAATATAATGAGTGTTGATGTTCCTGTGTTTGACTTTAAAACTGAAAACAATCAAAGTGATATTTATCCTTATGGTCTTGCTTTTACATCAGGGGAATTAGATTCTGCTATGGAAGCATTTTCAGATGCAATGGAACCACTTTTAAGACTTGCAGAAAGTGAAAAAAGTGCACAGCTTCTTGCACAAGAGATAGAAAAGACACGTAGACGTGTTAATGCTCTTGAAAATGTAATGATACCAAATTACATTGAAACTATTAAGTATATTGCTATGAAGCTTGAAGAAAATGAGAGAGCAAGTACTACTAGACTTATGAAGGTTAAGGATATGGTGCTTAAAAAAGCACTTGAAGAAAAAAAGAAAAATGATTTAGTTGGATAATTAAATACTTATATAAAATAAGCCTAACGTCCTAGTTTATAGGAGTTAGGCTTATTTTGTACAATATTTCAACACTCCTGATGTAAAAGTTATGTATATTCTACCTTGTATATAAAAAAACTTCAAATAAAATCATACTCGTATGGATAAAAGGGTGTTTTTTATAAGAAGTTTTATGAAGATACAAGGGTCTATATGCATAGAACTTTGTAAAAAAATAATAAATTTAACAAAAATTTCTAAAAATTAACGAATTGTTAATTTACACTTAACTTCATATTAACAAATTAGGTGTATTATATAAACATAAGCAAAAACAATAAAAAACAATTAAAAAAATATAAAAACACAAAAAAGGGGGAAGATATGAAAGAATTTATATTTACTTGTCTGTGTATTGTAGTAATTGCATTTATGACAAGTTGCATATCAACAACACCACAAACTACTCAAGGAAAAGGAAATAATAAACTTACAATATATGCAGCATTAGAAGAAGAGCAAATAGCTTACTATATGGAAGGATTTAGAGAAGAGTATCCTAATATTGATGTAGAAATAGTGATGGATTCTCATGGTGTAATAGCTTCAAAATTATTAGCAGAAAAGGATAATCCACAAGCAGATGTTATATGGGGATTATCAGCAATGAATATGATAGAACTAAAAGAAGATGGGGCACTTGAAGCATATAAGCCTAAAAACTATGACAAGGTAGATAAGAGATTTAAGGATACTGGAAAAAATGTATCATGGGTAGGTATGAGTGTACCAGAGACAGCATTAGTAGTTAATTATAAAGAACTTGAAAAATTAGGGTTGGATGTTCCAAAAGGATATAATGATTTAATAAAACCAGAGTACAAAGGTCTTATAACAATGCCAAATCCAGCATCATCTGGTACAGGTTATCTTACAGTATCAGGACTTATCCAAATGATGGGTGAAAAAGAAGCTTATAATTATATGGATAAACTACATAAGAATATAGCTACATATACACATTCAGGTTCAAAACCTGCAAAACTAGCTGGTTCAGGAGAATACCCAATAGGCATTACACTTGGATATAGAGCTACACAGCAATTGTCTAGTGGAGAACCTATAGAAGTAGTATTTCCAAAAGAAGGTTCAGGTTGGGATTTAGAAGCAAATGCTTTGGTTAAGAAAGATAATATAAAAAAAGAAGCAAAATTGTTTTTAGACTGGGCAATAAGTGATTCAGCTATGGACAGATATGCACATGAAGTAGCAGTGACTTCTATAAAGACAGATAATACTGTACCAAAAGGTTACTCTAAACGTCCATTAGAACAGTTGATTAAAGAAGTTGATTTAAACTCTGCATCAAAAAATAGAAGTGAAGTGTTAAAAACTTGGGAATCAAAATATGGTTCAAAATCTGAAAGTAAGTAAAAGTTAAATGGATTTTTTAATAAAAATAGAGAAAAAAACTTATAAGAAAAATTAAAAAACAAAATTAAAAAAACAAATATAATTGTATAAGGGGAGATTAGATATGAGTTACTTAAAAATAAATAATGTGTTCAAGAGTTATGACCAAAAAAGAGTGTTAAATAATATTAGTTTAGATATTGAAGAAGGTGAATTTCTATGTTTACTTGGGCCTAGTGGATGTGGAAAAACTACATTACTTAGAATAATAGCAGGGCTTGAAGATGTAAATAGTGGAGCTATAATTCTTCAAGATAAAGATATCACGGATTTAGAGCCATCAAAGAGAGGTTTTGGGATAGTATTTCAATCATATGCATTATTTCCAAATATGACAGCATATAACAATATAGCTTTTCCGCTTAAAGAAAGAAAGGTACCAAAAGAAAAGATAGATAAGAAGGTTAGAGAAGTGCTTGAAACAGTTGGATTGAGTAATGAAGCTCATAAGTATCCTAAAGCATTGTCAGGAGGTCAACAACAGAGAATTGCAATAGCAAGAGCATTAGCACTTGAACCAAAGTTTTTACTTTTAGATGAGCCAATGTCTGCACTTGATGCAAAGGTTAGACACAAACTTAGAATGGATATTAAAAAGTTACAGAAAGAATTAAATATAACAACAATAATGGTAACACATGACCAGGAAGAAGCTATAACTATGGCAGACAAAATTGCAATCTTAAATGGTGGTGACATAATGCAGATAGGGACTCCAGAAGAAATATATCAAAATCCTCAAAACCTATTTACAGCTCAATTTATAGGAGATACAAACTGTTTTGATAGAGGAGATTCTATATTAACTGTAAGACCAGAATATGTTCAAATAGAAAAGTCAACAAAAGAAAATTATCATGGAACAATATCTAATATAGAATTTAGAGGGAATCTATTGAGAGTGGAAATAAAAGATAAATTAAATGAAAACTTTATAATAAGTGATGTTTCTATAAAAGAATGGGTTAATTTAAATTTAGTAGAAGGCGACTTTGTAAGTGTAAGTATAGATGAAAAATACTATTTAAAGTATCCAAAAGTTAAAGGAGCATAAATATATGAATAATAATGCTATAAGTTCTAAAAGTATAAATATTAAATCTAAAATGAATTTAGATATAAAAAAATGTATACTTACAGTATTAGTTATGTCTTTGGTAATATTTTTATTGGCACCCATAATCTATCTGTTTGTACAAGCATTTTTAGATAAAGATGGAGTTTTTGTTGGGTTACAAAATTTTAGAGAATATTTAGCTTCTGAAGCACTGTTAAATTCTCTGAAAAATACAATATTTGTATCTGTTATATCAACTATAATATCTTTAACGCTTGCACTAGTCTATGCATATGCACTAACAAGAACAAAGATTAAGTTTAAAGGACTTCTTAAATCTATAGCGATGTTTCCTATGTTTGCTCCTACAATGATGCACGCTATAGGTCTGGTATATTTATTTGGAAACCAAGGAGTAGTGACTAATTTACTTGGAATAAATATTCCGATATATGGTTCAATTGGAATAGTATTAGCACAAATTATATATGTATTTCCTCAATCATTTCAAATACTTTATATATCACTAAACTCAACTGACTATAGATTATATGAAGCTAGCAATGCTATGGGAATAAGCAAGATAAGAGAGTTTTTAAGTATAACGATACCTAGTATTAAGTACTCTTTAATAAGCTCAACATTTGTATCCTTCACATTGTGCTTTACAGACTTTGGAGCTCCAAAAGTTATTGGAGGAGATTTCAATGTATTATCAATAGATGTATACAAGCAAATTATAGGGCAGCAAAATATGCCTATGGGAGCAACTGTATCAATATTACTTTTAATACCTGCAATAATATCTTTTATAGTAACTAAAAAAATCGAAAAAAATCAAAATTCATATATAAATTCAAAATCAATCCCATATAAGGTTAAATCTAATAAGTTAAGAGACAGTATGTTTGGAGTCATTGTAGGAATTATTGCATTTGGAATAATAGCTGTAATGTTGACTGTAATCTTATCTTCACTAATATCTGTTTGGCCATATGATTTAAGACTCACACTTGAACACTTTTCTATGAAAAGTAGTATTGATGGAATTAAGCCATTTATAAATTCAATAGAAATGTCATTACTGACAGCGATTCTTGGTACAAGTTTTGTTTTCTTATTTGCATATCTAAACGAAAAAACAGAAAAAGCTCCATATTTAAAGTCATTTGGATATTTTTTAAGTACATTGCCTATGGCATTACCAGGGTTAGTGTTAGGTATAGCTTATGTACTATTTTTTAATAAATTAGAGTTTAATTTGATGGATACAATATACATTAAAAACTTATTTAATGGATTGTATGGAACATTATTTATCATGGTTATATGTAATGTAGTACACTTTTTCTCAGTGGCATTTATAACTGCAACTACAGCTATTAAGAAAGTAGACAAAGAATTAGACATGGTGGCAAAATCGATGGGAATAAATAGTGCATCAATTCTTAAGAATGTAACAATACCACTTTGTTTGCCAGCAGTTTTAGAAAATTTTATGTATTTTTTCTTAAATTCTATGGTAACAATATCAGCGCTAGTCTTTATATATACAGCAAGTTCGAAGGTTGCAGCTATATCAATTGTACAGTTGGATGATAAGGGAAGTACAGCACAAGCAGCAGCACTGGCTGTATTGATATTAATTACAAATGTACTAGTTAAAGTAATTCATGAATTTATAAAAAATCGTTTGGAAAAAAGAGCAAATTTTAATTAAAGAAGTTATTGTATAAAAATACACATATAAATAAGTCTATTCTTATAATTTATTGTTTATAGAATAGACTTTTTTATATAAATTTAAAATAAATATTAATCTTTTTTATTAGTTTTTCTTTTGTTATAATACATTTCAGAATCTGCACGATGGTATGTATCAAATAAAGAGGTATCTAAGTTTTCATCAAAGACAGCATATCCAATAGACATGGATAAATTTAATTCATTAGTAGAGTTTTCTTCAATTATTTTTAAGTTAATCTTATCGACAATACTATCTATTTCTTCACGATAGGAATCTTTCAAAATAATTATATACTCATCTCCACCAACACGATAAACTATATGCTTTTTATTTATTACATCTTGTATAATTTTACTTGCATTTTTGATGTATAAATCTCCTGTTTGATGGCCAAATTTATCATTGATTTTTTTAAGACCATCTAAATCTATTGACATTATAGAAATTGGTATTTTGAGATTTGAATTGTTTAAGTTATTCATATCTATTTCAAAAGCATTTCTATTTTTTAAGCCTGTTAGATAATCAGTATTGGCAAAATCAGTATATGTAGGATTAGATATACGTTTAAATAGGATTACTGCTACTAATGCGGATATTAAACAAGTTAATAAAGCTATAAAAGGAGTAACTATACTTATAAATCTAAAAGTATTGTATTGATGTTTTGCTTCAAATTCAATTCCCATTACTCCAACGACTTTACCGGCATCATTATGGATAGGAAAATACGATATAAATATGTGTCCCCAGGACGTTTTCTTTATTTTTTTAGGTAGCAATATATTATTATCTAGTGCTTTGTTAAGGTCACCCCAAATCTCTTTTTCTATCAAATCACCAGCATTTCTAAAATCACTTCTAGATGAATCTAAACCATCAACAACATATACCAAGGAGTTGTCTTTTGTTTTTTTTGCAGTGTATAGGTACATAACTCCAGTAGTATTTTTTACAGATTCCAATAGCACCTTAGCACTTTTATAAGACTCTTTTGAGTGGTCTTTTTCAGAATTAATTTCAATAAAGGTATCTTTATCAAGATTTTTTTCTACATATTTATATATATGTCTTGACCTCTCACTTAAAGTATAAATCATATCATTATAAGTGAGTGCATAATTAAAAAAATAAACACATGAAGAAGAAATTATTACAATAATTGCAGTAAGTATTGAAACTTGCATATCAACTCTATTGAATTTTTTATTTATTTCCATATCCCAAATTTTTTGTGAAAAAATGTTTCACAAAATCTCCTCATAATTAATGTATAGCTATAAATATTACCATAATATACATATATATTATCAAAATCATCTAAAAATTACAATCTATAATTTAGCTTAAAGGATTCAAATACAAGGCTTTCTAGAATTACACTATACTTTAATAAATAAACATTATAATATCTTAATAGTATTTGTATTATAATTATTTTATTTGTCAATACCTGCTAATATATCACATACTATGTCAATTCTTTTAAATGGTGTAATGATATAATAACCATCTACATAAGGTTCAATTTCTTTTGCTATTTGAGTTGATATATTGATAGCAAGTTTAGTAGCTTCTTCCTTTGAAGCGTCTTTGTACATATCTATAATTTCTTGTGAGACAGTAATTCCTGAAATTTCATTATTCATAAAACAAGCATTTTTGTAACTTACTACAGGTATAATTCCACCCAATATCTTTGCAGGAAGTATTTCCTTAACTTTTTTTAAGTTTAATAGAGCTTGTTCTGTTAAAACTGGTTGAGTTAAAAACATAGTAACTCCATTTTCTATTTTAATCTTAGCATGCTTAAGTTGAGAATCAAAGTTTGTTGCATTTATATTTAAAGCTCCAAATATATTAAATGGCGTATTAAAGGTATTTTCATTTAAAGTTTTTATGTAATTTGCTAGTATAGAGGAGTTGAAACTAAACATAGCTTTTATTTCATCTCTTTCAGCAGAAGGTATAGGGTCCCCAGTTACTACTAACACATTGTTTATGTTTTCAATATTTAATCCTAAAAGAAGAGCTTTTGTAGCATTAATGTTTCTATCCCTACATGTCATATGTGGTATAGGGGTGATGTCTAATTCTCTCTTTATTTTGCAAGCTAATAAACTACTATCAACTCTTGCTCTTGCTATAGGGCAGTCAGCAATTGTTATTGCATCAACTCCATAGTTTTTTAGTTTTTCAGCACTATTCATAAAAAAATCAATATCTGTATCAATAGGAGGGTCTAGTTCAACTGCTATAATTTTTTTACCTACAGCAAGCTTTTCTAAGAGCTCGTTTTTTGTTACAGATTTAATTTTTTCTTTTGGAGAAATATCATTTTTTATGTCAACATTGCCTTTGTATGAAGAATTTATTATTTCAACAGTCTTTTTAATAAATTCAGGTGTTGTACCACAGCATCCACCTAGTATATGAACTCCTTGATTTAATATTTCTAGCATCTGTTCTGAAAAATAGTCTGAGTTATCTTCAAAAAATGTACGATTATTGATAATAGTTGGATAGCCTGCATTAGGCATAATAGAAACTATATTGTCATTAATATCAAGTGTCTTTATAAAATGTAATAAATGGTGGGGACCAGAGATACAATTAAATCCTAATGCATCAATATTTTTGTCCTTGGAAATAGATTTAAAGATATTAGTTCCACTTTTTCCAAGCCTAGTAAAGCCCTCTGGATTAACTGCAAATTCTGTTAAGATAAATGCGTTTGGTTGTTTTTCCTTTATATAACTTGAGATTTCTGGTAAATATTCATCACTACTAAATGTTTCAAATAGAAAATTAGTTGCTCCAATTTCTAAAAATACATCTACTATTTTCTTATAATCAGGTAACAAATCTCTATCATTTAGAGCAGGTATTGGGCCAATATCAGCAAATATAAATACATCTGTATTTCTTGTTGCCTCTAATGCAATTTCATAGCCACTTTTTATAATATCTTTGACCGTTTTAAAATCACACTCTAGAAGTGTTTCATTTGCTGCAAAAGTATTTGTCTTAATAGCCATACATCCAGCTTTTATATATTCCTTGTGTATAGATAATATTGTAGATGAATCGTTTATATTGGCCATTTCACAATTGAAAGGACTATTTTTTAGTTTAGAATAGTATGTACCCATTGCACCATCAAAAACTAAAACAGAGTCTTTAATATATTCATTTATGTTCATTGCTTCACCTCACACGAATTTAAAATATTTTAAGTATTAGTATATCAACCCAAAAAAATCTTGTCAATATTTGGAAAACATAGTGGAGCATCTTAGCTTATATAACAAGTTTGCTAGTGATTTTGATATACTTGCTTAACTGATATTAAAATAAGAACTATAATAGTGATATAGGGATATAATTATATATATTGCCATAAGTCAAAGACAAACACTGTAGTATTTTTCTAGAGTTGATAAATTTTGAAGCTATATAGACCTATGATTTATATTAAACTATTAAAAATGATTATTATAATTAAATTTTTATAAATAGGGTATATTGTATAGAGTAAAATTTGTATTCATGATTGGAAATAATAATGTAAATATCCAAAGTGTTAAGTATACTGTTATAGAGAAATAACACATGATAGATTATAAAGACAGAGGTGGAAAATGAAAAATAGACTTGATTTAACAGAAGGAAGGATTACTGAAAAGTTACTTAGACTATCACTTCCAATAATGGGGACTTCATTTATACAAATGGGATATAATATGATAGACATGATATGGGTTGGTAAAGCTGGAAGTAAAGCAGTAGCCGCAGTTGGGACAGCTGGATTTTTTCCATGGCTTGCAATGGCATTTATTATGATTTCAAAAGTAGGTGGGGAAGTAAAGGTAGCACAAAGTATAGGAGAAAATAATATAAGCACAACTAAATCATATATAAAATCAGCAGTAGAAATAAATATTATGTTGGCAATAATGTATACTATGGTTTTGATAGTACTCAATAAACAACTAATAGGGTTTTTCAGATTGGGAGATTTAGAAGTTATATCTATGTCCAGACAATATTTAATAATAGTAGCTTTAGGTATGGTATTTTATTTTATCAATCCAGTATTTACAGCAATTTTCAATGGACTTGGGAATAGTAGAACACCTTTTTGCATCAATACAATAGGCCTAATAACCAATATTATACTTGACCCTGTGCTAATTTTTGGATGGGGACCTGCTCCAAAACTTGGAGTTGCAGGGGCTGCTATTGCTACTGTATTTGCACAAATAGTAGTTACTACGTGTTTTCTATATATAATATTTAAGAGTAAAGAGGAGTATTTTAAGATAAAAATCTTCAGAAAAATAGAACTTAAATACTATAAAGTGCTATATAAATTAGGTTTTCCTGTAGCTATACAAAGTGGAATGTTTACAATATTTTCAATGTTACTTGGTGTAATAGTAGCTTCATGGGGACCTGTTGCAGTTGCAGTGCAAAAAGTAGGGTCACAAATAGAAGCAATATCATGGATGACTGCTGAAGGATTGGCTGTTGCATTAGGAAGCTTTGTTGGACAAAATTATGGAGCCAAAAAGTACTCTAGAATAAATAAAGGATGTAAAATAGCTATAATTGTATCTTCTATACTTGGAATAATGACAACCTTAGTATTGATATTTGCAGGTGGAAGTATTTTTTCTGTTTTTATAGATGAAAGTGAAGCAATAGAAAAAGGAGCGATGTATCTTAAAATATTAGGATACTCTCAATTTTTTATGTGTTTGGAAATAATAACAACAGGAGCTTTTAAAGGGTTAGGAAGAACCTATATACCTTCTATAATAGTTACTGTATTGACTGGTGCAAGAGTACCATTAGCTTATTTTATATCTAGACCAGAAATATTAGGATTAAATGGTGTTTGGTGGAGTATAACACTATCAAGTATATTAAAGGGAATATTAATGATAAGTTTATTTATATATCTGCTTAAACTTGGGAAATTATATAAGGTATCTAAATAAAATTTAATTTGTATTAAATGTATAGACATTTTGTTTATTTGTATATAAAATTAACTTATCATATAAAAGTTCGAATTGATGAGGAGTGAATTAAATGAAAGAACCAATTTATAAAGTTATAGAAAATCATGTAAGAGAACTAATAAATTCAGATAGTTTGAAAGAAGGGGATTTAATCCCATCTGAAAAGCAATTAAGCGAAGAATTTAATGTGACTAGAATGACTGTAAGGTCAGCATTAAATAATCTAGTTAAGGAAGGTTATATAACTAGACAAAGAGGTGTAGGAAGTATAGTGCTCGCAAATAAAATATACGATAATATATCTTCTGTAAGTGGATTTACTAAGGAGATGGAAAATAAAGGTTATAAAGTATCTAATATATTGGTATCTCTTGAAATAGTTCAAGCAGATGAAGAATTATCAAGTAAATTGAACATTAGCTTAGGAGAAAATGTATGGGAGATAAAAAGAGTAAGATTGGCAGATGAAACAAGGGTTTCATATATGATTACATATATGCCAGTTAAGTTATTTCCAAATTTAAATAAGATTCATTGTGAAAATTCACTTTATAATTTTGTAGAAGAAGTATGTGGATATAAAATAGCTATGTCAGAGAGAGAAGTACAAGCTGTAATATCAAATGAGGAATGTATGACTAATTTAAAGATTGAAGAGCCAGAAGCACTTTTATATATAAATCAAGTTTGTAAGTTACAAAATAGTGAGGTTTTTGAATACTCACACACATATCATCATGGATATACTTTAACTTTAAGTGCTGTTGTCGAATAAAAATTAAGAAAAAATGAAAAAGTTTTCTTGAAATGTATATACATTTGATATATAATAATATCAAGAAATAAATGTATATACATTTAAAAATAAAATATATACATTAAAATAAAAATTAATAAATAAGGACACTTTAAATGTATAATTTAAAGATATTGTGACTTAAAAAGATACTTAATAAATTCTAATTTGGAGGTAAGAAAATGATAAAAATAATGTTAGCTTGTTCAGCAGGGATGTCAACTAGTTTATTGGTTACAAAAATGGAGGATGTCGCGAAGGAAAACGGTATAGAAGCAAAAATATGGGCTATATCAGAAGTGAACTTAAAAAATGAAATAGAAAATTGTGATGTCTTACTTTTAGGACCTCAAGTTAGATATGTATTAGGAAAAGCAACTGAAATGGCAAAACCACATAATATTCCAGTAGAAGTTATAAATATGATGGATTATGGAAGATGTAATGGGAAAGCTGTCCTAGATAAAGCAGTAGAATTAAATAATTCAAAATAAAATTGTACTGGAGGATGTAAAATGGAAAAATTCATGTCATTTATGGATAAATATATAGTGCCTGTAGCTGCAAAGGTAGGGGCTCAAAGGCACTTAGTAGCAGTAAGGGATGCATTTATAGCAATGATACCTATAACTATGGTAGGTGCATTGGGAACATTGATAAACAACTTGCCATTAGAAGCGTATAAAAATCTGATGGCAAATATATTTGGAGAAAATTGGACTATGTTTGGAGAAGACCTTTGGTGGGGAGCTATAGGTACGATGGCAGTATTTTTAGTAATAGGTGTTGCCTATTTCCTAGCAAAGTCTTATGAAAGTGATGGATTACAAGCTGGTCTTATAGCACTATCTATATTTTTTATAATGGCTCCACAAATTGGTAAGATAGTTCCAGAAGGTGGTACTAGCGCAGTTGAAGGATGGGGAATGATACAACAGACTTACTTAGGAACAGCAGCACTCTTCTCTTCTATATTAATAGGGTTATTATCTGCTGAGATATTTGTAAGATTATCTAAAGTAAAGAAATTAACTATAAAAATGCCAGATGGAGTTCCACCAGCAGTTTCAAGCTCATTTGCAAAGTTAATACCAGGAATGTTAACTATAATGATATTTACTGTAATAGGAATATTTATAAAAATGCTTTCAGATGGAAGTTTCTTAACAGATATTTTGAATACTTACTTAGGAGCACCACTATCAAACGTAGCTGATAGTTTAGGTTCTACAATGCTTATTGCATTTATAATTCATATACTTTGGACTGTTGGTCTTCATGGTGCAAATATAGCACTTCCTTTTACAGAAACAATACTTATGAAATTAGGTGGAGAAAACGCTGCCTTAGCTCAAGCAGGTGCAACTGAAGGATATCATGTACTTGCAGGTTCATTCTTTGATGCATTTGTGTATTTAGGTGGTTCAGGAATGGTATTAGGATTAGTTGTAGCTTTATTAATAGCAGGAAGAAGACGTAAAGAGATGATATTGTTAGGGGGACCTCCAGCAATATTTAATATAGGAGAACCATTAATATTTGGGCTTCCAATAGTTTTAAATCCTATTTTTATGATTCCATTTGTACTTGCACCAGTAGTGTGTAGTGCTGTATCATATTTAGCAATAGATTTTGGATTAGTAGCACCAGTAATTTTACCTAAAATACCTTGGGTAACACCTCCTATATTAGGTGGAGCAATGGCCACAGGTGACTGGAGTGGAGGAGCTTTAGCACTATTTAATTTAATATTGTCAATATTAATATACATTCCATTTGTTATAGCATCTGAAAAAATGGAAGCTAAAAAATTAACAAAAATTAACAACTAGGTAATTTTATTCAACAATAAACAGATAAAGTTCTGTAATATATACTAAATTATAAGTAAGGATGGTATAATGAGATGAAAAATGGGCTAAAAATAGTTACAATTGGAGGAGGTTCAAGTTATACTCCTGAACTTGTAGAAGGTTTTATAAATAGATATAAGGAGCTACCTGTAAAGGAATTATGGCTTGTAGATATAGAAGATGGAAAAGAAAAACTAGATATAGTAGGGAATCTAGCTAAAAGAATGGTAAAAAAAGCTGGAATAGATATGAAAATAAATCTTACTTTAGATAGAAGAGAAGCTTTAAAAGACGCAGATTTTGTAACAACACAACTCAGAGTAGGCCTTTTAGATGCAAGAATTAAAGATGAAACTATTCCTTTATCTCATGGAGTTATGGGACAGGAAACTAATGGTGCAGGTGGGTTGTTTAAAGCTCTTCGTACAATACCAGTTATATTTGATATAATAAAAGATGTGGAAGAATTATGTCCAAATGCATGGATGGTGAACTTTACAAATCCAACAGGAATAATAACAGAAGCTGTATTCAAATACACTAACTTTAAAAAATATATAGGTCTATGCAATGTCCCAATTCATTTAAAAAATGATGTAGCTAAACTATTCAATGTAGAAAGTGATAGAATAAGTATGGATTTTGCAGGTCTTAATCATATGGTTTATGGTCTTAATGTAGCTTTAGATGGAGAAGATGTTACAAATGAAGCAATAGATAAGTTTGTTAAAGCAGATATAAGTATGCAAAATATAAAGGCAATTGATTTTAATGCTGATTTTATAAAATCTTTAGGTGCTATACCTTGCCCATATCATAGATATTATTATAAAACTAAAGAAATGCTTGAAGATGAGTTATTAGAGTTTAAAGAGGGAAAAGCTAGAGGTCAAGTGGTTAAAGAATTAGAAGAACAATTATTTGAATTATATAAAGATGAAAAACTAGATATAAAACCACCTCAACTTGAAAAAAGAGGAGGAGCTTATTATAGTGATGCTGCTTGTAATCTAATAAGTTCTATATACAATGATAAAAAAGACATCCAAGTAGTTAATACATTAAATAATGGGGCTATAAGAGACTTTAAAGATGAGCAGGCAGTAGAAGTAAGTAGTGTAATAACAAAAAATGGACCAAGACCATTAAGTATAGGATATTTACCAGATTCTGTACATGGGTTAGTAAGTCAAATTAAGTCATTTGAAGTTTTAGCAGCCAAAGCAGCTGTATATGGAGATTATGATTCTGCTCTATTGGCACTTTGTATAAACCCATTGATTCCATCTGATGATTTGGCAAAAACTATATTAGATGAAATGTTAGAAGCTCATAAAGATTATCTTCCTAGATTTAATAGATAGTTTATAGAAAGTAGGTTATGGTATGACTAAAATTATAATAAATGCAGATGACTTTGGATATTGCGAAGCTGTGAATTATGGTATAATATCAGCTCATAATAATGGAATAGTTAAGTCTACATCTATGATGGCAAATATGCCTGGTGTAGAACATGGAGTAAAGCTACTTAAAGAAAATAGAGATTTAAATTGTGGAGTTCATATGACTTTAAGTTGTGGTAGACCATTATTGTCTAACTTAAAAACTATTGTTGATAAAGAAGGTTTTTTTATTAGAAGAATTACAGACGAAATTATTAAAAAAATGGATTATGACGAGATTTATAGAGAACTTTGTGCTCAAATAGATAGAGTAAAAGAACTTGGAATAGACATATCTCATTTAGATAGTCATCATCATATTCATACTTTAGTAAATTTAAAACCAATAATAGAGAAAATTGTAAATAAGTATAATCTTCCAATAAGAGGAGGTTTTGAATACGATTTAGAGTATTCAAAAATAGTTCCATTAATAGATAGCTTTTATAAAGAAAATGTGAGTGAAGAATATTTTATAAAAAATATAGAAGAAATAATGAAGTATGATGTAGTGGATATTATGTCTCACCCAGCTTTTTTAGATGATTATATTTTAAATTCTACATCTTATGCAATTGATAGAACGAAAGAGCACAAAATACTTACATCTAAAAAAGTCAGAGAGTTTTTGAGAGAAAATGGATTAGTCATATCAAGCTATAGAGATATTTAGGAGGTAATACAGATGGATGAGAAGATGATAGAAATATCTTTTGGAATAATTGGATTTGCAGGTGATGCAAAAGGTCTAGCTTTTGAAGCTATAAAAGAAGCAAAGAACGGAAATATAGATGATGCTAGAGCGTGCATTGAAAAGTCAAAAGAATCAATTCATAAAGCACATAAATTCCAGACAGAATTAATACAAAATGAAGCTAGTGGTAATAAAACTGAAATGAGTGTTATATTAGTTCATGCACAAGACCATTTAATGACATCTATGAACTTTCAACAACTAGCAGAAGAATTTGTAGATTTGTATGAAAGATTGGAAAGCAAGTAGTCTAATTTAACTATTATGAAAGAGTGTTTTTAATAATTTCTATAATTATTAAAGACACTCTTTTTTATTAGAATAAATTTAAAAGTTATAACTTAGGAATCTCTTATTATTTTATTAATATTTTAAAATTTAGATTTTTCGTAATTGTAAGGTATACTAGTACCAACAACTACATCTTCAATTTTTTCAATAATAAGCCAATCATCCATATTCCCTTGGTGGTCGAAATCAAGAGGTGTTATTTCTTGAACGTTTTCAAACTCAACCAAGCATAAACACTTTTTATGCCAACGAATTTTTTGCTTTTCGGATAAATTTAATTTTGATTGATTTTCATCTAGAACTTTGCAAATTTCGTCTTCTGTTAATTTAACATAGTTGTCTACTTTTTTAACAGTAGCCTTTGCAGAAATTTTTGAAGTTCCTTTTTCCATAAAATAAAGTAATTCTCCTTGAAATACTCTGCTATGTGGTATTTTTCTACCAGCAGCACCTCTAATTACCATCGTCTTAGTTCCCGCTAAAATTTTGTCTAAGACCTTTTCTCCTTTTTTCCCTGCATTATCACAATATACTAAATGTACCACGATTTAAATCCTCCTTACTAAATTACTGTTTTGTACCTTGCATTTTATCATTGTTTAACTGAAAAGTCATTCTATTTATTATATTTACATAAAAAACAGGTATAAAATTTATTGTTAAATAAAAGAAAACCTTATCTGTAGTATATATAATTAAGATTAATTAGGAATTTTTATCCTTTTGCAAAATAATATTGACTAAAACTAGAAAAATGCTATAATAAATATGTGCTTATGATAATCAATATCATATAAGTATAATAAACAAGTAGGAGGAATAATCATGAAAAAAATAAAATCATTAGCAATATTTATATCTATTATAACTACGTTAGTACTTGTTACAGCATGTTCAGATAGTAACACAGATAATAAAGAAAAATCAGATACAAGAGTTGTACAATCTGTTAAGGGAGAGGTGAAGATACCATCAAATCCTAAAAAAATAGTTGATATATCAGGAAGTAGTGAGGAATTATTAATAGCTGGCTATACACCTATTGCAACAGCAAATATAGACTCATATGAAACTGATAAATTACCAAGTTACATAAGAGAAGAACTTAAAGATGTAAAGATAGTAGGTCACTCTATGATGGATACTATGGATATGGAAGCTATATTAGAAGCAAATCCAGATTTAATAATAATGAGTCAAAGACAAGAAAAAATCTATGACCAATTAAAAGAAATAGCTCCTGTAGTCATGATGAAAGATTATGCAAATGACTGGAGAAGTAAGTTAACTGATGTTTCAAAAATATTTGATAAAGAAGACGAAGCTAAGGATTGGTTACAAAAGTATGATGAAAAAGCTACAAAACTAGGTAAAGAAGTTGTAGAAAAAAATGGAGAAAAAACTTATTTACCAGTGTTAGCAAGTTCAGGGCAATTTATGGTGTTTAGTGATGGAGGAATTGGAACTTTAATTAATGATGATATGAAATTAGCTAGACCTAAAAATATGCCAAAGCAAGATGGAATAACATTACCAATGGTAAGTATGGAAGGTCTTACAGATATAGATGCAGACCATATAATTGTGATAGCTACAGAATCAGATAAAAAAGATTTAGAAAATAGTGCTATATGGGCTCAAATAAGAGCAGTAAAAGATGGAAACGTAACAATACTTGATGCAGCTCCATTTTTCAGCCAATCATATAATCCAATTGGAAAAGAGTTGTTATTAGAATCAGTTAAAAATGAATTAACAAAGTAATTCTTAACTTATTAGGTGTGAGATAATGATGTTCATTTTTCACACCTATTTTTAATAAGTTTAAAATTATAAAATACCTAATGAATATTACTGTACTAACAATTAAAAGGGAAAAGGAGGTAGGATAATTGACTACACTTAGTAAAAAAAATCTGACTTATTCGTTGATATTAATAAGTATAGTTGCGCTTGTATTTGGAATTGTATTATCCATAACTATTGGGGCTAAAGATATGAATCTATCGACTGTTATAAGTAGTTTGACAAATATGGAAGATGGAATAAATATGAGAATAGTGAAGGATGTTAGACTTCCAAGGGCAATAGCAGCAGCACTTGTTGGAGGATTTTTAGCAGTTTCAGGTGCTATAATGCAAGGAATAACAAGAAATCCTATAGCTGAACCTTCTGTTATAGGAATTACACAGGGAGCTACATTTGCAATTGCAATATCATTAGTACTTCAACAAAAATTTCCTAAACTTATACATGGGAGCTTTAGCATAATGATATTTGCATTTATTGGAGCAAGTATAAGTGGTTTATTTATATATTTTATAAGTTCCAAATCAAGAGGAAGAGTTAATAACGTAAAATTAGCTCTTGCAGGGGTAGCTCTTGGAACATTGTTAATTTCTTTGGCATCTGCAATATCCATGTACTTTAATCTATCTCAGCAATTAAGTTTTTGGATATCAGGAGGACTTGTAGGCGTGACGTGGGAAGGTATAAAGCTATTATTTATAGTTGGAGGTATTGGATTTATACTATCTATGATTATGGCCCCAAGAATAACTATCCTAAGTCTTGGAGAAGAAGTGGCAATAGGGCTAGGACAAAAAACTGACATTGTTAGGTTTATATGTATAGTCTTAGTAATATTAATGACTGGAGCATCTGTCTCAGTATCAGGTAATATTATTTTTATAGGTCTCATAGTTCCTCAAATAGCTAAAGGAATAGTAGGCTCAGATTATAAGTATATAATACCAAGTTCTTTGGTTCTAGGAGCTGTGCTACTTGTATATACGGATATATTAAGTAGAATGATAAATCCTCCATATGAGACTCCAGTTGGCTCTATAACTGCTCTTATAGGAGTTCCAATATTTATATATCTTGTTAGAAAGGGGAATAAATAGGTGCTATGAAAAATATTATAAAAACAAATTCTAAAACTTTACTTGTTATATCAATTTTGATGGTACTTATTTTTATTGCTTTTCTAGTTAGTTTAAATTTAGGTTCATTTTCTATAGAACCAATGGATGTTATAAAGACTTTTATAGGTCAAGGTCAGCGTAATCATGAAATTGCAATATTTAAACTGAGATTACCAAGAATAATAATAGCGTTATTGGTTGGTTCAGCATTATCAACAGCAGGTGTAATACTTCAAGGAGTTACAAAGAATGATTTGGCTGACTCTGGAATTTTGGGTATAAATTCAGGAGCAGCATTATTTGTAGTTGTTTATATATATCTTATGAATGGTAATGTTTATGAAGGCATGAGTAATCTCACTGTATTTACAATGCCAGTTGTTGCACTTGTAGGAGCTTTGTTTGGAGCATTTTTGATATATTCTCTTGCATGGAAAGGTGGAATAAATTCATCAAGGTTACTACTAATTGGTATAGGCGTAAATATCGCTTTTACTTCAATTTTGACGATATTTCAATTAAAATTTACAACACAAGAATTTAATAGAGTTATGGTATGGACATCAGGTAGCATCTGGGGAACTAGTTGGAAATATGTAATAGCTGTACTTCCATTTATAGTGATTTTTATGGGAATAACTATGTATAAGGCTAAGTATATAGATGTCTTGAACTTAGGTGATGAAGTGTCTACAAGTCTTGGTGTAGATGTAGAGAAGCAAAGAAGAAGACTCATAATATATGCAGTGATTTTATCTGGTGTATCAACATCCGTAGCAGGGAGTATTTCGTTTTTAGGTTTAATAGCACCACACATAGGAAGAAAGATAATAGGTCCAAGACATAAAAGACTAATACCAGTATCAGCGTTGATAGGTACATTATTACTTTTAGTGGCAGACACTATATCTAGAAATATTCTTGCTCCTATAGAAATACCAGTAGGTATAGTTGTCTCTATAATAGGAGTACCATACTTTATTTATTTAATGTTGGCAAATGATTAGGAAAGGGTGTTGTTATGAATTGTATAAATACTAAAAATCTAAATGTATCATATGGAAATACAGATATTATAAAAGATTTAAATTTAAATATACCAAAAGGAAAGATAACTACTATAATAGGGGCTAATGGTTGTGGAAAGTCTACAATACTTAAAACAATAGGAAGAATTATTAGCCCTAAAAATGGAAATATATATATAAATGGAGAAGATATATATAAGAAAAAATCTAAGGAGATAGCGAAAAGTATGGCTGTACTTCCACAAAGTCCTCAAGCTCCTAGTGGTCTTACTGTTTCAGAGCTAATTTCATATGGAAGATTCCCTCATAAAAGTGGATTTGGAAATTCTAGTAAAGAAGACAGAGATATTGTAAATTGGAGCTTAGAGGTTACTGGAATTTCAGAGTTTAAGGATAGAAGTATGGAAGATTTATCAGGAGGACAAAGACAAAGAGCATGGATAGCTATGGCTTTGGCACAAGAGACTGATATACTTTTATTAGATGAGCCTACAACATATTTAGATTTAGCTCATCAATTAGAAATACTAAAATTATTAGATGAATTAAACAAAAAACAAGGAAGAACTATTGTCATGGTAATACATGAACTTAATAACGCAGCACGATTTGCTGACCACATGATAGGTATTAAGAAAGGTAAGATAGTTTGTCAAGGTAATGCGTACGATGTTATGACAAAAGATAATCTAAAGGAGTTGTTTAATATCGATGCAGAAATAGCAACAGACCCAAGGACAAATAAACCAATTTGTATAACTTATGACATGGTATAAATGGTGACAACATGGAAAATCAAGAAGCATTAAGACATGAAAAAATATGGATTTTATTATTTAGGTATTCAATACCTGCAATAATAGCGATGATGGTAACTTCACTTTACAATGTAGTAGATAGAGCTTTTATTGGCTCTATGGAAGGAGTTGGGTCTATAGCTATTGCAGGACTTGGTGTAACTATGCCAGTATTTACACTAATAATAGCTTTTGGAATGTTAGTATCAGTAGGTGCTAGTACAAGCTTATCTATAAAGTTAGGAGAAAAAAATAAGAAAGAAGCAGAAAAAATATTGGGTAATGCCCTTACACTATCTATAATTATATCTATAATTATAACTGTATTAGGATTAGTTTTTTTAGAAGACATACTTTTTCTTTTGGGAGCAAGCAAAGATTCAATATCTTATGCAAAAGACTATATGAGTGTTATATTGCTTGGAACTCCATTTAATCTAATTGCATTTTCTTTAAATAATGCAATTAGAGCAGAGGGAAATCCTAAGTTAGCAGCTAGAACAATGATAGTAGGTTGTATACTAAATTTGATATTAGACCCAATATTTATATTTGTGTTTAACTTAGGTATAAAAGGTGCAGCTATAGCAACTGTACTCTGTCAAGTCGTGGTATTTATTTGGGTAGCACATTATTTTATAAGAGGGAAATCTAATTTAAAATTAAAAAAATACAATTTAAAATTAGATATAAATATAACAAAAAAAATATTTGCAATAGGTATGACACCATTTGCAATGGAAGTAGCGATAAGTATAACTCATGTACTTACTAATAATTCTCTAAAGGTTTATGGTGGAGATTTGGCTATTGGAGCTATGACAGCTCTTACATCTATTTTGTTGATGTTTATGATGCCTGTATTTGGTCTAAATCAAGGTATGCAAACTATAATATCATATAATTATGGAGCAAAGCAATTTGACCGTGCAAAGAAAACCCTAATACTGTCTATCTTAGTATCTATAGTTATATTATCTTTTGGATTTTTAGTAGTGCAGGTATTTCCTGAAGTATTTGTTGGCATATTCAACAAAGATTCAAATCTAATGGAAATAGCTGTAAGAGGTATAAATATAAATTTAATCACCTTGCCTATAATGGGGATTTCTATTGTTGGACCTGTGTATTTTCAATGTGTAAGTAAAGTTAAACATTCTATGTTTTTGACTCTTTTGAGACAGTTTATCTTATTTATACCATTGATTATTGTACTTCCAATTCGATTTAATTTAGATGGGGTTTGGTTAGCACAGCCAATTGCAGATTTTATTGCTATGATAATTGTATTATTGTTCTTAAGAAGAGAATTTAAGATGAATCAAGCCTAAAATATTGAAAAATAAAAAGTCCTGTCTCAAAATGATTAAAATCATTTTATAGAGACAGGCTATTATTTTATGGCATCGCTTGTATTGACTTCATCTAGTGTTTTTCCAAAAGCCATTTTTTCAAATATTTCTTGAGGTATAGGTTTAGAAAAAACATATCCTTGTATCATATCACAATTAATTTTCTTTAGATATTCCATCTGTAAGATTGTTTCAACACCCTCCGATATACTATTCATATTTAATTTTTTTGCCAGTTCAACTACAGATTCTATTACATGATTTTCAGATATATTATCTGCATTGGGAGCACTAAAAAATGCTCGGTCAAGTTTTAGAGTATCGACTTTTATTTCTTTTAGCATGTTAAGTGAAGAATATCCGCTTCCAAAATCATCTAGTGAACATTGAAAACCTTCCTCATGGATTTGGTCTATTACATTGAGTAACATTTGTAAGTTATCAAATACAAGTGTTTCAGTTAATTCGATTTCCAAAAGTTTAGCAGGAACATCGTATTTATCACGAATTGTTTTGTATTTTTTCAAAAAATCTTTATTATTTAAATGGGCACGTGAAAAATTAACTGAAATAGGTATTGGAGTTTCTCCATTGTCTATCCATTTTCGTATCATGGCACATGATTTTTCAAACACATAATGGTCAAGTTTGATGATGAAGCCATTCTTTTCAAAGAAAGGAATAAAATCATTTGGTGGAATAAGACCTTTATCTGGGTCTTGCCATCGTACTAACGCTTCTGCACCTACAATATTATTGTTTTTAAGGTCTACCTTAGGTTGGAGGTAGACTACAAATTCATTATTATCTAATGCTTCTTCCATTCTATTTTCCATTTCTTTTTCTTTAAGCATTCTCAAACGTTCTAAATCACTATAAAATACACATGTGTAAAGTGGATGATTTACAGCATTTCCTTTAATATTTTTTCGTGCTACATTTGAACGGTCTTGAATTGATACTAGTGGTATATTTGGGTCATCAATTTTATAGACGCCTATAGAAAGAGCTATGAAATATTTACATTCTTTATCTTTATTAAAACTGTTAATATCGTTTGTAATATTTTCTATGTACTTAAGAATTTCTTTCTGTGAAATAGTTTTAATAAGAATATTAAACTGGTCATTAGAAACTCTACAAAGTAATTCTTTTCGTTCCAAATAATTAGCAATTACATCATGTATGTATTTTAATGTTTTATCTCCAGCGTCACTACCAAAAGAATCATTAATAAGTTTGAACTTCTGAATATTTATAGATACTAATGAATAGGTTCCTGATGAAGATGATTGTATGATTTCTTTAGCTTCCATATCAAAACGTGCCTTACTATAGCCTTTAGTTACAGGGTCTACATAGGCGATTTTTATAAGTTGTTCTCTATTTTTGCGATTTATAAATATAATTGATATGATAAGTAATAAAAATAATATAATAATTAAAATGTTGATAAAAACTACTTTTTTTAGAAGTAAATCAAACTGTGCATTTGCTACTTTTACTGGAACAATTGAAAGTAGGTATAGATTTTCTTCTTCCAGAGGAACATAGTGCATTGCTTTATAAATACCATCATCCAATGTAAAGTACATAGAACCTTTTTTGTTCTCTTTTAAGTTTGCTTTCATTTCTCCAAGAGTATTTTTACCAGTATAGCTTCCATGTTTTTTAATTGTGTCGAAAAAGTTTACAACATTTTTTGGCGCGTTTTTGTTGTCTGAACTTACAATAAAATTTCCATTTTTGTCAATGATTTGAGAAAATCCTTCACCACCAAAACTTTCCACGCTTAGTAAAGTTCTCATAGTATCAAGAGTATTCCAAGCAGTAACAGCTCCGACTATTTTATCATTTTTATAAAGTGGTACAGAATATAAAATTCCATATATACCAGATTGAGATTTGATTGGAGTAATTGTCTCTTCACCTTGAAGAGCTTTTCTATAAAAATATTGTCCTTTAACATTACCTGTACTTTCATCAGTGCCTATAAAACTCCCATTAGAATTGACAATACCTAACCAATCAAACTCCAATAATTTTGATTTTTTAGATAAATATTCAGTGACATTTTTATTGTTATCACTAAACTGAAAATAAGTATCCCCTATAGAGTATAATATTTTAAATATACTTTTACATTTTACATTAATTGTAGTGGAGACACTCTCTGAGATTTCTGTAAGATAGCGTTCTGTTTCACTATGAGTTACTTTATGTAGTGTCATAACAAAAGTAATACAAACTAAGGACACAATTATAATAAGAGTTAGCAATAAAGTAATTATTATTTTTTTATTTTGTGCGCTTTTAGTATACATTTTTTATATTCCATCCTCCATCTTTTATTGGCTTACAAAGAAGACTCCTCTCAGACATATTATACCAAATATTTATATCTGTGAAGGCGCTAAATTTTATTTTTACGCTTATTCTTATGTAGATTCTTTTAAAAAGTAGGGAAGATATTCTTATAATTTATACTGGAATTTAATTAAATAATATTGTTATGAGTTATAATATTTTATAAATAAAAAAAGAACTGTTTTCAAAATTATTTTAACTATTTTGATACAGTTCTTTTTGGGGTTGAAAAAACATTTATAAAGGATTTTTAATTTATAGTCTCTGCATAAATATTGAATTTATAAAACAATACCTTATATTTATTACAAACTAGAATGTAGATGAAATTCTGTAAATACCAAATTCTCTATGACCAAGGCTTTCAGCTTTAGTGTGTTTGCCATTACATACTTCTACTATTTCATCGAATATTTCTTTACCTATATCTTTAATTTTAGCACCTTCTGTTATAATTCTACCTGCATTTATATCAATATTATCTATCATTTTGTTGTATGTATCACTGTTTCCAGTAATTTTAATAACTGGTGAAATTGGGCTTCCTGTTGGAGTACCTCTACCAGTTGAGAAGATTACAATCTGTGCACCACCTGCTACCATACCAGTGATAGAATCTATATCTTGACCTGGAGTATCCATAAAATATAATCCTTTCTTATCTGAAGGTAAAATCTCAGCATATTCAAGAGCACCTTTGAATGGTTTGTCCCCTGCTTTATACATACAGCCAAGTGATTTTTCTTCAATTGTTGATAATCCACCAGCTTTATTACCTGGAGTAGGTTGACCACTGCGTAAATCTTCTCCCATAGTGATTGCTCTTTTTTCTACATCACTTACAAATTTAAGAAACTTTTCTTTCATGTTTTCATCTTCAAAGCGAGTAGCCAATAAATGTTCTGCACCAATTACTTCTGTAGTCTCACTTAATATACTACTTCCACCTTCGTCTATAAGAAGATTTGATGCAATTCCTATTGAAGGGTTTGATGCGATTCCACTTGTTGGATCAGAGCCACCACATTCAAGTGCCAATGTAATTTCGCTCATATCAAATTCAACTCTTACTTCTTTTGATATTTCACGAGCCATATGACCTGCTATTTCAGCACCTTTAGCTATTGCTTTTAGTGTTCCACCACATTCTTGTATAACAACATAGTCAACTTTTTTTCCTGTTGTAGATATTTCAGATGCTAAATCTTTTGCTTGAATACCATCACATCCAAGGCCAATTACTAAAACAGCAGCTACATTAGGGTTTTTACCAAATCCTATTAATGTTTTTGCTGTAAGCTCTATATCAGAGCCAATTTGACAACATCCATGTTGATGTGGGATAGCTATTGCTTCAGGAACAAGTGCTGCAATTCTTATGGCTGTCTCACTTGAACAGACAGATGTTGGAATAACTAAAACATGATTACGAATACCATATTGTCCATTTTCTCTTAAATAACCCATTAATTTCATTTTTATTACCTCCTATTTTTTATCTCCACGACCACGTGTACTTTCAATATTATGTACATGAACATAGTCACCAGTTTTTATGTCAACTGTTGCAATTCCTATAATCTCGCCATATTTATAAACAACATCACCTTTTTTTACATCTTCTGTAGCCATCTTATGAAAAACAGGAATATTATCATTTACTATATAAGATTTTCCATCAATTGAAACTTTTTCACCTTTAACTAAAGGTCTAACACATGTAACTAGATTGTCTTTTTCATTTGCATGAATAATTGCGTTCATACTTTTACCTCCTCAAAATATTAGTTTACTTCTATGTTTTTATTTGTTTTAAAAATAGCTTTTTTTCTTTTTTCTCTTTTATCCAAATAGGAGACGAGCATTGGACAACATATTGCTGTAACAATGATAGCAGCAGCAACTTGTACTGTTGAAACGGCCGCAATTGTGGCAAGTGTAGGGTCAATAGCGGCTAAAGCTTCAGGAGTACCAGCTGCATTACCTGCTGTTGTACCAGTAGCTGCACCTACTGCTGGATGTTCTGCACGTATAAGTTTCATTACAAAATATCCACCCATACCTGTTATTAGAGTTACAGCAAGACCTAGTATAACTCCAGGGAATCCAGCAGTTATAATTTGGTTAAAGTTTAATGCAGCTCCTAGAGGAAAAGCAAAGAAAGGTATTAATAATGTTGTACCAGGTGCAAGAAATTCTCGTATATCTTCATCGAGATTACCAAGTATAAATCCAAGTAGTATTGGTATGAGTGCTGCAAATAAAGCTACTATAGGTACATTTGCAAGTCCAGTTACCCCAAAGGCAAGCATCGTAAAAAATGGACCATCATTTAGAGATAATATAGATATCGCACCAACATCTGTAGAATCTCCATATTCACCAGCAAGAGCAGCAAATAGACCTCCATTTGAATTAGTCATAGTAGCAACTATAGCAAGAGGTGTAATACCAATTATGCCTTTAGGACCAATGAATTTACTAACAATAATACCTAGTACTGCACCAATTATAAATTTTGTTGCCGTGAGTACTATGCCCTTAGTCAAAGGTTTGCCTGCTTGTCTTATGTTGATTTGAGCGCCATTACATAGACAAAATAGAGCAAGTATACTCATTGCACCAGTTTTAAATAAGGAAGTTGTAAATCCTCCAATTTCAAGAGCCTGTGGACATACTGTATTAAATAGTGCTCCCAATAGCAGGGGACAGACCATAAGTCCTCCTGGTATCTTTTTCACCGATTTTAAGATATGCATCTAGTATCACTCCTTTTAATTTTTATATAAGTATTTAAAAGCAATTACTATGCCAATAGAGGTGTCATATAGTTTTAATTTTTATAAGTATTTTTAATATTCGTATAAAATACTGTAGATTACTTAGATTAAAAAAAATATATGGAAAAATATAGCGAAAAAAATAATCTATTTATTATGTAGTAGAATTTTAAATAGAAAAAAATAAACGTTTTATGTATTAAAATTAAACATAAAACGTTTCGATATATTATATATGTATTATTTTTAAACATCACTTTCGATTTCTTTTAACTTTCTCCATAGAGTAGAGCGAGTGATTTTTAGTATTTCACAAGTTTTTGTAGTGTTTCTATTATTTTCATTATAGACTTTGTATATATATTTTTTTTCTAGTGTTTTTAAGTCTAAGTTATTATATTTAAAATCAGCCTTATCTGTATCAGTTATAGTATTTGCACATTCACTATTGTATTTTTCTGATAAAATTGAATCAAATGATTCTATAATAACAGCTCTCTCGATTATTCCTTCTAATTCTCTTATGTTTCCTTCATATTCTTTTTCAAGAAGAGCTTGTCTGATATTTGGAGTGATAATTAAAGGTATCTTATTGTATTTAGCTGAATATTTTTTTATGAAAAATTCTGATAATTTTATTATATCTTCTTTTCTCTCTTTGAGTGAAGGAAGGTACAATGTTAATATATTTATTCTAAAGTAAAGGTCTCGTCTAAATAAACCATCACGCATCATATCTTTTAGGTCTTTATTTGAAGCACAAATTATTTTTACATCTATGGGAATAACTTTATCACCACCAATTCTCATAACTTGCTTTTCTTGTAAGACTCTTAATAATCTTCCTTGAAGTTCAATTGGAATTTCACTTATTTCATCGAGAAAAATTGTTCCTTCATGTGCCAATTCAAATACACCTGTTTTTCCTTTTTTTCTTGCTCCTGTGAATGAGCCCTCTTCATAACCAAAAAACTCACTTTCTATTAAAGATGGAGGTATTGCAGCACAGTTTACAGCAACAAAAGGAGCATTTTTACGTTTGCTATAATTATGAATACTTTGACAAAATAGCTCTTTACCAACACCAGATTCCCCTGTAATAATCATTGGAGTATCATAACAAGCATATTTTTTTGCAACTTCTATACAATCTTTTGTTTTTTCACTTGCATAGATTATATCATCAAATGTATATTTGGCAGAGAGACCTTTGTTTAATAGACTTCTTCTTATTGTGTGTTCAAATGAACTTATTTCCTTACTGTCTTGAAATGTAGAAACTGCCCCTTGAATTTGACCATCAACGATAATTGGAACTCTATTTGTGATGATTTTTGTACTTCCTATATTCTGTATTTCACCAATTTGTGGTTCCATGGTTTCAACTACTTGAGGTAAAACTGTATTTGGAATAATATCTATAACATTATGATAAAGTGCATTTTCTTTCTTTATACCAAATATTTTTTCAGCACTCTTATTAAATAATGTGATTTTAAAATTTTTATCAACTGTTATTATTCCATCATGTACAAAATCTGTCATAGCTTCTATCTGTAATCTTCTTTTTTGTTCATCTTTAGTTGCGTCTAGTATTTGTTCAGCTTGTTGAATGGCTCTAAGTATGTTTTCTTCTCTAGATTCAATTAATATTCCCTTACAATTAAGTCTTTCAACAATATGTGCAACAGTAGTATCACCTATATATGTATTGATGCCTTTTTTTCTATATTTTTCTATAGCATTATAAATTTCTTCTTCCTTTTCAATTTCAATCATCGTTATTTTCTTATTCAATATTTCTTCTATAATATCAAAGCCATATATAACATTATTAAATCCAATTATCCCAAATGGTTCATTTGAATTTTTAACTTCCTTATAGCTTTCTATAATATCATAAGCATCTACTTTAATCTCAACTATAGGTATGTTATACGTTTCTTTTAACATATTGTAAGTTCCACCTCTACTTATGATAATTCTAGTACCATGGTTAATACTTTTTTCGGCGAGTGGTATTCCTTCTTTTAAGTTACCAAATACAACGTCAATGTTTGTATACTTATATTTTTTTACTATGTGAATCGATTTTTCATAGGTTCCTTTAGTAGGAGCAATAACAAGTATTTCTTTCATAATAATTCCTCCATATTTCATCAAATAAACTTAAAGATTATTATTATAACTAAATTTTATTAGTGATATTTTAATATTTTACTTTATATTTAATTATAAATAAAGTATTTTTAAATAAATTATTATAAAAGACTGTATAAAAATAAGATTTTAGAATTCTAAAGCTTTTTTAAATACAGTCTTTTAATATATAATAACATCTATTTGTCAAATCTATTTACCTTAAATAATCTCATATTTTTATCTTCTTCTCCAAGATATAGCTTACTAAGCATTATACCTCCTAGGATTGCAAAAAGTATTCCATTAGCTCCATAACCTAAACAGTACCATAAGTTGTGATTTTTGTTATCAGGTCCAATAAAACCTAAGTTATCTAAAGTAGAAGCAAAGCAACCACAATACTTGTAATCAACTTGTATATCTTTTATGTCTTTAAACATACCTTTTAGTCTTTGTTCAAGAATGTCATATTTTTTATTTGCTAAAGTTTCATTTTCTATATCACTGAAGTCTACATCTTCGCCACCTATAATCAATCTATTATCTTTAGTGGTTCTTAGATAATTATATGGGTCACAATTGTCTCTAATCAGAATATTGTCTTTCCAAGAATCAATGTCTTTAAGTGGTTTTGTAGCTATATTAAAAGTATTAGATTTAGTTGCGAAGTTTCTATTTGTAAATAAACTTGTATTATATCCTGTAGCCACAATTAGTTTTTTGCCATAAACTTTATAGCCATAAGATACTTCAGCTGTTACTTTATCATCTGAAAAGTCTACTTTTTTTACTTCTGTATTTTCATATACTTCAAGACCTTTTTTCAGACTTACATCAATGAGATGATGACTATACTTGTATGGGTCTATTTCTCGTCCACCATTTTTTGCTATCAATCCAGACTTTAAATCGAAACTAAAAGGGTTTGTAGATTCATCGATATATTCAACATCAAATCCATTTTCTTTTCTTAGATTATATTCTTCTTTTATAGCTTTAATTTCAAGTTTACTGGCAGTGTAAAGCAAAGTGTCTCTTTTTGCATAATCACACTTATTTCCATGTAATTCTATAAATTTATCTAATTCTTCAAGTGCTGATACGCAAAGATTGTATGCTTTTAAGGCATCAGTTAGAGTCATGACTTCTGTTAAATCTATCAAATTGTCATCCAATTCATATTGTAAAAGTGATGTGGTTACACTAGTACTTCCATGTGCAATCCTTCCTTTTTCAAGGATAACTGATTTTATATTGTTTTTAGCTAGATAGTATGCACAAATACATCCTGTTATACCACCTCCAACGATTATAACATCTGTATCAATATCATCAGTAAGGTATGGAAATTGTCTTGGAATTTTATTTATACTGGTAAAAATAGGCTTGCCTTTTACATATTCTTGATTCATATATTTCACTCCTAACATTTATTATGTATGAGTGTATTATTTTCTATAGCAAATAATATTATACATTTTAAATGTTTATATAAATGGGTATGTATAAATAAAAATATGATAACATTTTAGTGTAAAACATATGTATAATATATTCATAAGTAATTTGGTATATAATGATGATTAACAAGTAAAAAAGATTGAATAAAAGTTAAATAAAAATTTAAAATAGGAGGTAGATTTATGCTTTCAAAAGATATAGTTTCAAAGGTATTGGAAAAGTGTTTAATTACTGGCGGAGATTTTGCTGAGATTTTTGAAGAAGACACTATAAATAATTCTATTGGCTTAATAGATAATAAAGTAGAAAATGCAATAGGTGGAAGAAACTATGGTATAGGAATAAGAATATTTAAAGGATTAAAGAGTATATATGCATATACAAGTGATAATTCATTGAATAGTTTATTAGACATAGCGTATAAAGCTGCTATTGCTTTAGGCAAGTTAGAAGAGGGGAAGAGTGTTATATTAAATGACAGTATTAAAATAAACAATCTACATAATATAAAAATCTATCCAAATTCAATAGGTAATATAGATAAAGTAAATGTCATGAAAATTGCATATAAAAGTGCAAAAGAATTTAGTAGTGATATATCACAAGTAAATGTAACTTATTCAGATAAAGACCAAAAAGTACTAATTGCAAATACTGAAGGAATTTATGTGGAAGATAGAAGAATAAGAACTAGATTGGGAATAAGTTCAATTGCATCTAAAGGTAATGAAAATCAAACGGGATTTGAAGGACCTGGAGGGTGTAAAGGATTTGAAATATTTGAAGATATAGACCCAGAATACTATGGAAGAGAATCTGCTAGAGTAGCACATACTATGCTACATGCAAAAAACTGCCCAGCAGGTAATATGATGGTGGCAATAGATAATGGATTTGGAGGAGTAATATTTCATGAAGCTTGTGGACACTCTTTGGAAGCTACAGCAGTTGCAAAAGGAAATTCTGTATTTGCAGATAAATTAGGTCAACAAATTGCATCTACAAAAATTACAGCGATAGATGATGGGACAATACCAAACTATTGGGGTTCTATGAACATAGATGATGAAGGAAACAAAACTCAAAAAAATATCTTAATCGAAAATGGAATTTTAAAGTCTTATATGATAGATAAACTTAATGGTAGACGAATGGGAATGAAGCCTACAGGAAGTTCTCGTAGACAGAGTTATAAATTTGCTCCTACTTCGAGAATGACTAATACTTATATTGCTGCTGGAGAAGATAAGCCAAAGGATATTATAAAGTCAATATCAGATGGTCTATATGCCAAAAAAATGGGTGGAGGCTCTGTAAATCCTGTAACAGGAGAGTTTAATTTTGCAGTTTCAGAAGGTTATTTAATAAAAAATGGAGAAATAAAAGAAGCAGTTAGAGGAGCTAGTTTAATTGGAAAAGGTAGTGATGTACTTATGAATATAGACATGGTTGGGGATAACTTAGAACAAGCTCAAGGTATGTGTGGTTCAGTATCAGGAAGTATACCAACCAACGTAGGTCAACCTATGATAAGAGTAAAAGAAATTACTGTAGGTGGAAGATAGGAGGAATAAGTATGGAACTTAAAAATTTTAAAGATTTACTATTTAAGAAAGCTCTAAATGAAGGCTTTGAAGAGTGTGAAGTGTATTATTCCACAGTGGAAAATCTAATTATAAATATATATGAAGAAGAAGTTGAAAAATACAATCTTGATAAATCATTTGGCTTATCATTTAGAGGAAAGATAAGTGGGAAGATAGGATATTCTTATACAGAAATTTTAGATGATAAAGCTGTTGATATGTTGATAAAAAATGTAAAAGATGGGGTAAGAGCTATCGAAAATGAAGATGTACAATTTATATATGAAGGCGACAAATACTATAATGAAGTAAAGACTTATTCTAAGGAACTAGAAAATTTAGAAGCAGATAAGTTGATTGAATTAGCTTTACAAATGGAAGAAGAGACTAAAGCTTATTCAGATAAGGTAGTAAACTTATCTAGTTGTACTATATCTTATTCAGTAGCAAGTAGTGGCATATATAATACTAAAGGATTAGAGTTAAGTAATAAAACTAATCTGCTTATAGGGTTTGTAGTACCAGTTATACAAGACAATGGACAAAAATATGATGGAGTAGGATACAATATAGCAACTACTATTGAAGAAATAAATCCAAAGGAAATAGCAAAGCTCGGAGTTGAAAATGCGTTATCTAAAATAGGCGGAAAGAGTATACCATCAGGCAAATATAAAACTATATTATTTAATGAAGCAATGGTATCTTTACTTAGTACATTTTCTGGAATATTTAATGCAGACTCAGCTCAAAAAGGATTATCTTTGTTGAAAGATAGAGAAGGAGAAATGATAGCGTCTCCTATAGTTACAATAGTTGATGACCCACTTTTAGAAAATGGTATGGCATCTACTCCTTTTGATGATGAGGGTGTAGCTACTTTTAAAAAAGAAGTTATTTCAAATGGTAAACTTATGACATTACTTCATAATTTAAAGACCGCTAATAAAGCAAAAGTAAAGACTACGGGAAATGGAATAAAAGCTTCATATGCATCACCTATAAGTATATATCCAACTAATTTATATATAGAGAAAGGAAATATATCTTTAGATGATATTATGAAAGAAGTAGGGGAAGGTTTGATGGTTACTAGTTTTGCAGGGCTTCATTCAGGTGCAAATTCAGTAACAGGAGATTTTTCTTTAGCAGCTAAAGGTTTTTATATTAAAGATGGTAAAAAATCATTTCCAGTAGAACAAATTACAGTAGCTGGTAATTACTTTGATTTATTAAAAGATATTGAAGTTATAGGGAATGACTTAGAATTTCCAATGAGCAGTATAGGTTCACCTTCAATTGTTATTAAAGAATTATCAGTAGCAGGAAAAGATGAATAGAGATAGAAAATAATTGCACAAATATAAAGATAAATATGAATCCATGTTAATTTCTATTAGCATGGATTTTTTATTAATTTAAGTTATTTATTAAACCCTAACCATCCTAATAAAAGCATATGTTAAATCTTTGATGCATATAATTAATATCAATATTTAAATCTAAAGGAGGAGATACCATGAATGATGCACACTATGATATGCATAAGAGAAAGGGATACTCAAGTGACGAGCCATACCCAGAAATAAAAGTATTGGGAAAAAATAAGTATTATGCAGAACTATTAATGGATGATTATGCTGGTGTATCAAGTGAATTTACAAGTGTAAATCAGTACTTATACCATAACTTTGATTTAGATGAAAATTATAAAGAGTTAAATGAAATGTGGATAAATATATCTATAACAGAAATGTTACATATGGAGATATTAGCAAAAACTATAAGATTATTAGGTGGAAATCCTATATATAGAGGTTCTTCAAGTTCATGTGGTGCATATTGGAATGGTGGTTTTGTATTTTATGGAGATTCTATTTGTAGTAGATTAAAATCGGATTTACATTTAGAGTATGTGGCTATTGAGAATTATTATAAGGATATAAGTATTATTGAAGACCCTTATATAAAAGCTATATTAAATAGAATAATTTTAGATGAAAAGGTTCATGTAGGTTTGTTTAAAAAAGCAATAGAAAAGTACTGTAAATAGAATATAATGTTTAATTATTAACTATTTTATTCATATATATAAAACAACTATCATACATTTTCTTGAAGGGAGTTGCTAATGATATGTATTATGTACGTGTGAATGACATAAATATAGCAGTGTATGATTTAAATCCAAAGGCTAAAAAAACAGTTCTATTTATACATGGCTGGCCATTAGGACATAAGATATTTGAATATCAAACTAATATACTGCCAAAACTTGGCTACAGAACAGTTTCAATTGATTTAAGAGGTTTTGGTAACTCTGATGCAACAGCAGGAGGATATACTTATAGTCAGATGGCTGATGATATTTATAAGGTGGTACATGCTATTGGATTAGAAGATTTTACTCTTGTGGGATTTTCAATGGGTGGAGCAATTGTACTTAGATATATGAGTTTATTTAATGGATATGGAGTATCAAAACTAGTCTTAGCTGCTGCTGCGGCACCATCATTTGTAAAAAGGCATCCAGAATTTCCATATGGTATGACACGTGAAGATGTTAATAAGTTAATAGCTCAAGCATGTACAGATAGACCTGAAATGGTAACTAATTTTGGGGAAAAAGTGTTTGCATCAAATCCATCAGAAAGTTTTAGAAGGTGGTTTAATGATATTGGTTTTAGTGCATCAGGGATAGGAACAATTGGAACAGCTGTAGCTTTAAGAGATGAAGAACTATTTAATGATTTAAAATGTGTAAGAGTGCCTACAGGTATATTCCATGGAAAATTAGACCAAGTTTGCCCATATGAATTTGCAGTTTTTATGAATGAAAGGATAGAAGACTCAGTTTTATATACTTTTGAGTATAGCGGTCATGCTATATTCTATGATGAGCTTAAATTATTTAATCAAGAATTTTTACAGTTTTTAGAGGAATAGAAATATTTTATTAATAATTAAAGATATGATGATGTTATATAAAAGGGGCTGTCTCAAAATAGAGAAAGGCCTCTTTTTCATTGTTGAAATGATGAAAATATAGTTGATTAGTTGATTTCATACAAAAAAGAGTGCCTCATAAATTAAAAAGTTCATTTTGAGACACCTCCTTTATTTTTTTTGGTAGAAAATATTACCAAATAGCATAAAATATGACTTTTAAGATTTAAAATTTTTTCAAAAAGTGCTACAATAAACCAAATTGTTGTTTTCTATATTCAGTAAGCAGGAGGTGGTGATATGAAAAAACATAATATTTTATTTGTATCAACTGATGACAAAATAAATATGGATATCTCAGAACAATTAGAAAATATTTTTGGAGAATTTTGCAATATAGATAATATGGTTTACATAGATAAAATAAATATAGAGATATTAAAGTATGAATTAATAGTATGTTCAGATAATGATATAAAAGAATATATACACAATAATATTGATAAAAATATACCTATTGTGATAATACATCGTACAATAAATATTGAACATATAAATCAGATAATTAGCATAGAAAATGATTCTGAAGTTATGGTTATAGATGATTATAAGGAGTCAGCAGATGAAACAGCTAAGATAATTAAAAAGTTAGGTTTAATTCATATTAATCTTATACCATATTATCCAGGGTGTGATAAGGTAAATTGCGAGGTTGGAATTATTACAGGTAGTAGAAATAATGTGCCACAAAATGTAAAACAAATAATTGATATAGGTGATAAAATAATCGATATAAATACAGTCATAGAAATTTTTACAAAACTTAATATATCAATAGATAAATTACATATTATTAAAGAAAAATATAATGAAGATACTGTAAGTGGATATAGGTATTATACAACTATGAACAAAACTATGAAGAGTTTCTTAGAGATTATTGATGAAGGAATAGCCTCTATTGATAAATTAGGCAAATTTATATACTGTAATAAAATATTCTCAAATCTAGTTGGAATAGACCAAAATAAAATTATATCTAATAACTTTATGGATTTGTTTAGTGACAAGGTTGTTAAAAAAATGTTTTTTCAAGAGGATGAAGTTAATGATGAAGTAGTAAATCTAAATAATAAAAAACTTATAATTAATAAGGTAAATGTATACGAAAATCATGAACGTGTAAAGAGTATTATAAGTATTAAAGACATAAGTGATATACAAACACTTGAAGATAAAATCTATAATAAATTTCAGACAAAAGGATTCGTATCAAAGTACACATTTGAGAATGTTGTGGGTGAAAGTAAGATAATAAAAGAAAAGATTAATATTGCAAGGAAAATAGCAGCTACAGATTTTTCAGTTTTAATACTTGGAGAAAATGGAACTGGAAAAGAGATATTTGCTCAAGCAATACATAATGAATCTCTGAGAAAGAATAAACCATTTATTGCAGTTAACTTATCTTCTTTATCAGATACTCTTATTGAAAGTGAACTTTTTGGCTATGAAGAAGGAAGCTTTACAGGAGCAATAAAAGGTGGAAAAATGGGGATATTTGAAAGAGCTCATACAGGGACAATTTTTTTAGATGAAATAGGTGACATATCCTTAGATGTACAACAAAGGCTTTTAAGAGTTTTACAAGAAAAAGAAGTTATGAGAATGGGTGGAAGTAAAATCATACCAATAGATGTTAGAATTATAGCTGCAACAAATAAAAATTTAAAACAGAAAATTAAAGAAGGTTCTTTTAGAGAAGATTTATATTATAGGATTAATGTACTACATATAGAAATACCTAAACTTAGAGAGCGAAAAGAAGATGTACCTCTTATAAGTGAGTATTTTTTAAATGAAATAAACAGTAATAAATGTTTTACAGAAAAATCAATAGAGGCATTAAAATTATATAAGTGGCCAGGCAACGTAAGAGAGCTTAAAAATTTAATATATTATATTGATACTATAGTAGAAGAAGATATCGTGGACTATGAACATTTACCAGAACAATTTAAATTTGAAGAAAATAATATTTTAGTCAATGAAAAGTTTGATTCAATTATTTTGGATTTTAAACAATCGAATTCTTTAAATGAAAGTATTTGTATATTGAAGAATATAGAAATTTGGAATAATAAAAATATATCATTAGGAAGAAATAAATTACAAGAAATCTTAAAAGAAAAAGATGTTATCTTGAGTGTAGACCAAATAAGACAGAGAATAGATAAATTAAAAAATCATGGATTGTTATTATCTGGTATAAAAAAACAGGGTAGCTTTATAACTAATGAAGGTAAAAATTTTATATCGTATGTAAAAATAAAGGGGAAAATATAGGGTGTCAAAAGAAAAAAACACCTTAAAAATCCCCTATAATAGTTTGAAATAAATAAAGATAATTTTGAATATTAATATAATTTTTAAAATAGTGAATTAAAAATAAAAAAACATTTCTAATAAACAGTAGTAAATCGTCAATTTATTACTGTTTTTATTTTTATAATAATTGAGTATACAATTAAAATTTATATTTTGGCATGTTAATTGCTCTATAGTGTAAATATAAAAAATTGTAGAACTTGGAGGAAATTATTATGAAATCAGCTTATAAAGGATATGAAGCCTATAGTTATTTGGAAAAGGGAAAAGATATTTCATCTATTGAAATGTGTAAGGGAGACAAGAGAGTTGATGAGTATCTTATTGAGTTAGATGATATTCAAGAAGCAAAGGTTAAAAGTATTGTAGATGAAAAAGTATTTATATCTTTACATGAACATCCTGTTTTATTTCCAGAATATTTAGAAAGAGATATATTTGAATACAATAGAGAAGGTAAACAAAGATGTGCTTATGAGGCATTATCAAGAGGGTATTATGATGCTATATTTGATAATTTAATGGATGGTGTATGTACAATAACATCTAATTCAGGATGGAAATGGGATGATATATTAATTGATTTAGGTATGAGATTATGTGACTTAGCTCATCAAGATTTTGTTATAAAGTGTGAAAAAGTAGAAGATATATATATAGCAAAAAAAGAAGGAAAAGTAGCTTTGATACCTACCCTAGAAGGAGCTGCACCAATAGAAAATGAACTTGATAGAATAGATATTCTATATGGATTTGGCATAAGGTTAATGGGTATAACATACAGCGAATCTAATGCATTGGGTTCAGGATTGAAAGAAGAAAAAGATGGTGGACTTACGAATTTTGGTAGAAAAGCTGTTGAAAGAATGAATAAGATTGGAATGGCTATAGATTGTTCTCATGTTGGAGTTCAAACGACACTTGATGTTATAGAACACAGTAAAGACCCAATAATATTGAGTCATGTTGGGGCAAGAAGTCTATGGAACACAAAGAGATTGACTCCAGATGAAGTACTAATAGCATGTGCTAAAAAGGGTGGGGTTATAGGTGTAGAAGCAGCACCACATACTACAATAACTGAAAAAAACAAAGAACATTCAATAGAGTCATTTATGGAACATTTTGAGTATATTAAAAGTTTAGTAGGGATAGACCATGTAGCTTTTGGACCGGATACAGTATACGGTGACCATGTTAAATTACATTCAGTGTTAGCTGCTAAATTTGATATAAAAAAGATAACTGGCACAAAGGAACATCCTAAAGTAGAGTATGTGAAAGGTCTTGAAAATCCAACTGAAACTTCAAAAAATATTGTTAGATATTTAGTAAAACATGGATATAGTGATGAGGAAATAGAAAAGGTGTTGGGTGGAAACATACTTAGAGTGTTGAATAAGGTCTGGAAATAAGGTTTAAATATTTTAATAAAATTTGAGGATTTATAGGGAGGTTTTTTGCAATGGATTATTTAAAATTAGCCAATCATCCACTTTTGTGGATAGCAAGTACAGTAGCTGTGTCAATAGTAGTAGTACAATCTCTTGTATTTGCTATAAAATCTTGTAAAGTTGGGAAGACGATGGGGATAACTGACAAGCAAATAAAATCAGCTGTTAAGAGTAGTGCTATTTCAGCTATAGGCCCATCAATGACTATATTTGCTGGGATGGTTTCACTTATAGTAACTATGGGTGGACCTATAGCATGGATGAGATTATCATTTATAGGTTCTGTAATTTTTGAATCTATGTCAGCTGGATTTGGAACAGATGCACTAGGGATAACTTTGGGTTCTCCTGAGATGACAAAAGTAGCATTTACAAATGCAGTTTGGACTATGATATTAGGTTCTTTAGGGTGGATAATATTTACATTATTATTTGGGCATAAGTTAGATAAAATAACGAATGTTATTTCTAGTGGTAAGAAATCATTTATACCAATAATATCTGTAGGAGCAATGTTAGGTTCATTTGCATACTTAAATGCTGATAGAGTATTGCGTTTTGACAATGGAACAATTGCTTGTATAAGTGGGATGATAATAATGGTAATACTATGTATGATTGAAAAAAAGAAAAATATAAAATGGCTGAGAGAGTGGGGTCTTACCATATCAATGTTTAGTGGAATGATAATAGGTTCAATAATATAAGGGGGGAGTTTTATGAGTAAAGTAAAATCTATATACAACGAAGAGTACTTACCTTTTATGATAAGGTATGGGAGATTGACATTATCTTTAGGTATTATAGCAGCATTAGTTCCTGGAATAATTTTAAGTTTTGGATTTGGTCTTATGCCTCCAATATCAGCATTATTAGCAAGTACAATGGCAATCGTTAGTATGAGTGCACCAAACTACATAATAGAGCCAGTTTCTTATTCACCAATTTTAGGAATACCAGGAACTTATATGAGCTTTCTTTCTGGAAATATATCTAATATGAGACTGCCATGTTCAATAGCAGCTCAAAAAGCAGCAGAAGTTGAATCAGGAACTGAAGAGGGTTCAATAATATCTACTATAGGAATAGCTGTATCTATTCTAGTAAATATAAGTATTTTGACTTTTGGAGTAATTTTAGGAGGAAGTGTATTGTCTAAAATACCACCTGAAGTAGTAGAAAAATTGAATTTAATTTTACCAGCTTTGTTTGGGTCAGTATTTGGACAAGTTTTTTTACAAGATAAAAAGCTAGGATTAGTAGCAATTGTAATAGCTGTATTAACTATTATATTATCAAAGCAAGGTATAATACCACAGTCTTTAGTAGTTCTTATATGTGTATTTGGTACTATATTGATTGCAAGAGTTATGCATAAAGATAAACTTAAGGACTAGTAAAAAAGATAAACTTAGAGGCTAGTAAAATTAAAAAAGTAAAAAGTTTAAAATATAAAGAATTATAGTAAAGGCTACTGCAATAAAATTATATTTTAAGGGGTGAATAATGTGGTATATGATTTAGTTTTAAAAAATGGATTTATAGTAGATGGTACTGGACAAAATGGTTTTTATGGAGATATAGCGATAAAAAATAACTTAATAGTGAGAATAGATTCTGAGATAAATGATGATACAAATAAAATGATAGATTGTCATAAAAGAGTTGTAACACCTGGATTTATTGACCCTCATGTTCATGAAGAAATAGTAGCAATATTAGATGGTAAATTTGAAAAATTCCTAAAACAAGGTGTTACAACAACTATAAATGGTAATTGTGGTCATTCTATAACACCATATTCTTCTGAAAATGTATATGAATATATGTATAAGAATGGTCTATTACTTGAAGAAGAAAAAAAGTATCTTATAGATAAAAATAAGCATTGGAATAGTTTTACAGGATATTGTGACCTTATATCTAATAGTGGAATAGCTATTAATATGGGATTTCTATTGGGTCATGGCACTATAAGATGGAGTGTTATGGGAGGGTCTAAAGATAGACCACCTACAGAAGAAGAAAAAATAGAAATTACAGAGATAATAAATGATGGTATGAAAAGTGGGGCTTTTGGAATATCTACTGGATTGGCATATATACCAAGTAAGTATGCTGATATTGATGAATTAGTTGAGATTGCAAAACTAATAAAAGAACATGATGGTATATATACGTCTCATATTAGGGATTACATAGGAAGATATAATGCAGTAAAAGAAACTATAGAAGTTGGTGAAAAAAGTGGAGCTAGAGTACAAGTATCCCATTTAAGCCCAGTTGAACTAGATGCATTTGATGAGATATTAAATGCTAGAGACAATGGTGTTGATATTATGGTTGATACAGTACCAAGAAGTTCTGGACATTGTATGAAGAAAAAAAGAGTACTTCAATTTATTATGGCAATATCATCTAGTTTGTTTGAATTAGGTATGGATGGCGTTATGGATGCCCTTAGGAATGAAGAAGGAAGAGCCCTGATATTAAAAGAGGCATTTATACTTGGAGATAGAGGTAGTATAATACTTCTAAATACCAATAATATTGATATGGAAAAGAAATCAATACGTGAAATAGCTATACAAAAAGGTATAGATGAGAATAAGTTATTACTAGATTTACTTTTAGATGGAGATGAAGAACTTATATTTTGCCTAGGAGGAATGTACAGGGGAGATTTTCCTGATAAATTACATGATAAAAAGATAATAAATAATCCATTTGTTATGGTTGGTTCAGATTGTTTGTTTAGTGTAGGTGGAGATATGTCATGGTTTGAGCTTCAAAGAAGAGGGGCATTTCCAATTTTCTTTGATATGTATAAAAAATCAGGTGTTAGATTGGAAGAAGTAGTAAGAAGGGTAACTTCATTGCCAGCTAACCAGTTTAAAATAAAGGATAGAGGTATACTTAAAGAGGGTAAAATAGCTGATATAACAGTAATTGATATGGAAAACTACAGCTACCCTAGGTCTGAAGAGATTGACTTCTCAAATCCACAGTTATTAGCTAGAGGTGTTGAATATGTAATTGTAAATGGGAAAATTGCATTAGAAGAAGGTAAAGTTACTAAAAATCAATGTGGTGAAGTATTAAAAAGATAAAATATTAAAAAATAATAAAAATTTAGAAATTAAATAAATAGATAGTAAAAAAACGAAGTTTGAATATTATTTAAATAAAAATCACTCTTCGTTTTTTTATAATAGTATTAAATCTTAATTTATATGGACAATAAAAAGCATGTACAATAAGAAATGTACAAAAAATAATTTACTTTTATAATAAAAAAATTGAGATTTTTATTTATTGAAATATGTAGAAAAATTGGGAAAATAAATGGTTATAATTTTGAAAAAGAAATTTTTTGTAAGTAGATAAAGATAAACTTCTTCTAGAAAATGTTAAAAAAATATCTAGCAAAAGAGAGTTTCAATATCAGAGAATGAGAAAATAATAAAAAATAGTTATTACTTTTTATATATATTAAAATAATATTATATTATAAAATATATATACTATGTCTAATTTAATTAAATAAACGATAAAATATTTATATTTATCCAATAATTAAGATTTTTATGATATTTAATAAATGTTAGTTACTATTTATTATTTATTATATTTACTGAAATAGCGTTATATGGCGAAAATAAGAGGTTGCATATATTTTATAGAAATAAATATTAAAACGAATATTGATAAAAAAATAACGTAAATTTAAAAATTAAAGTGTTTTAATACTGATTTTATTCTACAGATTGATTATTATTTTTACTTTAATAATTCTAAATAAAACTAAAATTAAATTATCAGAATAATCTTGACAGTCTAAAATCGTGACTGTATAATACAATTAAAAATCGGATTAATTACCTAGCTTACAAAAAATAAAAATAATGCTAAAAGCAAACGTTTTATTTTTTTAGTAACTAATCCTCCGCCACTCCTTAAATTAGAGCTTTTCTAATTTCAAAATGTATTACTAAAACTTCATAATGTAACTGTGCAATATTTATTAGGCTCTAACTTTTAAGGTTACTAATAATTTATTACATGGCTCCATACATTTGGCGGCAATGGCGGGAGCGATAAGGGGTAAGATATGGAAAATTACAAGTATGGATTTAATGACAAGCCAAAGCTTCTAACAGCAATACCACTTAGTATGCAACATGTTTTTTCTGCTTTTGCAGGTACTATGTCGGGTGCCATTTTAGTAGCTGTGGGCATGGGTCTCTCACTAAGTGAGACTGCATTTTTGATTCAATGTTCGATGTTGATTGCAGGGGTGAGCACCATACTGCAATCTATGGGAATTGGACCAATAGGGTCACGGTTACCAATTGTTACTGGTGGAAGTTTCACCTTTGTAGCACCATTAATTGCCTTAAGTACAAATAATGATGTTGGTATTGCTGGAGCTTTTGGAGCAGTACTTGTAGGAAGTTTAGTTTTAACTTTAGTAGGACCTCTTGCAGTAAAGTATTTACATAAATATTTTACACCTACAGTTACAGGAAGTGTTGTTTTGGCAGTAGGTTTATCACTTATGAGTTCTTCATTTGACTATGCAGTATCTTTTGATGCTCATGGGCCTAATGTAGTTGCTAATTTTTCTTTAGCTGTATTTACATTGTTGTTGACACTTATTTTAAATCAATTTGGAAAAGGTTTTCTCAAAGTAGCATCCATAATAATTTCAATAGTAATAGGCTATGTAGTAGCAGTAATATTTGGTATGGTTGACTTTTCTAGTATGGCACAAGCAAATTGGTTTGCAGTGCCAAAGCCTATATACTGGGGATTGGAGTTCAACTTGGGTGCTATTATAACCATATGTACAATTCATATTGTGACAGTTATGGAAATAATAGGAGATACGACAGGGGTTGTTAGTTCTGTTGAAAACCGTCTACCTACGCAAAAAGAATTGATGAGAGCTGTTAGAGCAGATGGAGTTGGAAGTTGTTTTGCAGCTTTGTTTAATGGGCTTCCAGTCATATCAGGTAGTCCAAACATAGGAATAATTTGTATGACAGGAGTTGCAAGTAGGTACATAGTAGCACTTGGGGGAGTAATGTTAGGTATATTAGCATTTTTCCCAAAGTTTGCCCAAATATTAGCTTTAACACCAGACCCAGTTATTGGAGGTACATTAGTTATGATGTTTGGAACAATTGCATCATCAGGTATTAAGGTTATTGGAATGGGAAAGATGACAAATCGTAACATAACAATTTTAGCAGTTTCGCTGGGCATTGGTATGGGTGGTTATTTTAATCAAGCTGCATTAGCATTTTTACCAAGCATTGTAGTCACTTTAATGACTGGTATATCTGGAACAGCTCTATTATCTTTAATACTAAATATCGTATTGCCTAAGGAAAAAGAGGATGTAGTGGAAAGTAAAGTAAGTTGTAAAGCTTAGAGAACGTAATTCTAAAGGATATCCAAGAAGGAGCGCCTTGCTTCTATTTTTTTTACCCAAAAACCTTAAAAAACTAAATAATCAAAAGATATGATACTCATTTTAATAAAAGTATAATCTGAAAGGATATCCAGGAGGAGCGCCTTGCTCCTCCTTTTTTAACAGTAATTATGGATTTTACTTGTCAAATGAGTGTAAATAACTTGGATAAATTATTAATCAAAGATTAAATTTCATAGAAAATATTAAAAATTAAATTATGTGGAGAGAAGGTGGAGATTATAGATGTTATTGAGCTTGATATAAATGGCAGATTGAGAGAGGTGAGTATAAAAAAAAGTTGGACTTTACTTTATGTTTTAAGAGAAGTGTTTAATTTAACTGGAAGTAAGTGTGGATGTAGTACTGGTGATTGTGGAGCTTGTAAAATAATTTTAGATGGAGAAGCAGTTAATTCATGTTTGATTCTAGCAAGAAATGCAGTTGGGAAAAAGATATTGACAATTGAAGGGTTGTCAGATGGTATCAATATACATCCAATTCAACAAGCATTTATTGATTGTGGAGCTGTTCAATGTGGGTATTGCACTCCAGGGATGATAATGTCGGCAAAAGCCCTGTTAGATAAAAATCCAAATCCTTCTGAGGAAGATGTTAGAAAGTCTATAGACAATAATCTTTGCAGATGTACAGGATATGTAAAAATTGTTGAGGCTATACTTTTATCAGCAAAAAGGATGGGGGGTATAACCTGTGAGTAATAATTTTAAAGTTATTGGTGAAAGAGTCCCAATAAGAGATGCTGTACTTAAAGCTACTGGCCAACTTAGATATACTGCAGATATGAAAATTCCAAATATGCTTTATGCTAAGGTTTTATTCAGCCCTATAGCGCATGCAAAAATTAAAAAAATAGACACATCAAAAGCTGAGAAATTAGAAGGTGTAAAAGCTATAGCCACTTATAAAAACTCACCTCAAAAAGCCTTTAATAGTGCCATGAGATTTTATGAACATGAGTTGCCAGAGGTTGAACATATCTTTGATGATACTGTTCGTTTTGTGGGTGATAAAGTTGTAGCCGTTGCAGCTGAAGATTTACAAACGGCTGAAAAAGCATTGAAGCTTATTGAGGTTGAATATGAAGAATTACCCTCAGTATTTAATCCAGAAGAAGCAATACAAGAGGGTGCATATCCAATACATAAAGGGGGAAACAAGCTTGCAGTAAATGTACAGCAGTGTGGAAATATTGAAGAAGCCATGAAAAAAGCTGATTATATTTTTGAAGATAAGTATACACTTCCAGCTATACATCATGGTGCAATAGAAACTCATGTGGCGATTGCAGATTATGATTACAGTGGGAAACTTACTGTTTATAGTCCTAATCAAAACACTTTTGGATTTAGGATAATCTTATCTAATTTATTTGGATTACCAATGAATAAAGTTAGACTAGTAAGTCCAGCTATTGGAGGAGCTTTTGGAGGTAAATTAGAGATTACAATTGAGCCAATTGTAGCATTATTAGCAAAACTGTCAGGTAGGCCAGTCAAACTAGAACTTAACAGGAGAGAAACTATTGCTTCGACAAGAACTAGACATGGCGCAGTTGTATATCTAAAAACGGGTGTTATGAAGGATGGTCAAGTTATAGCACAAGATATGAAAGTTCTGACAAATACAGGTGCATATGCATCAAGTGCTTTAAATGTAATTGGAGCAATGAGTCATAAAGTGTTTAAAGCATATAAGATTGAAAATATGAGATATACGGGGATACCAGTGTATACAAACACACCAATTGCAGGAGCAATGAGAGGGTATGGTTCTCCACAAGCTTTTTTTGCTCAACAATCCCAACTAAATAAAATTGCAAAAAAACTAAATATGGATATTTTAGATTTACAGCTTAAGAACTTAGTCGAACCAGATGGAATAGATCAAAGATTTAAAAGTCCTCATGGAAATCCAAGACCAATAGATTGTATAAAAAAAGGTGCTGAAATGTTTGACTGGAAAAAACAAATTAGACAGCAAAATGAATCAAATGGTAGATTTTTGATTGGTGTAGGTATGGCAGTTGGTTCACATGGAAATGGATGCTTTGGAGCACATAGAGATATAACAGCTTTAATGTTGAAAATGAATGAAGATGGTTCAGCTGTATTATATACAGGTACTCATGATATGGGAAATGCATCTGTAAGTGTTCAAGTACAAATTATATCTGAAGTACTTGGAATAAGCCAGGAAAAAATAGAATGTATACAGGCAGATACAGAAGCATCACCATGGAATTTAGGAGATTACGCAAGCAGAGGAGTTTTTGTATCTGGAAATGCAGCTTTAAAAGTAGCAAATTCAGTAAAAAAAGAACTTTTAAAGGAAGCATCCCAACTTTTAAAAGAGGATGAAGAATATATAGAATTTAAGGATGAGAGAGTCTATTCTATCAAAAATAACAACAAACAAGCCACTTTATGTGATGTCATGATACATGCTCAAAAGGTAAGTTTAAGAGAGATTATAGGAGCTGAAACTTTTGCATCTCAAACTGGAGCAAGTTCATATGGTGTACATTTTGCTAAAGTTGAGGTCGATACTAAACTGGCAAGTGTAAGAGTTTTGGAATATGTTGCAGTTCATGATGTAGGGAAAGCTTTAAACCCAATGTCTGTAGAAGGTCAGATTGAAGGAGCAATTCAAATGGGAATAGGATATGCGTTGACTGAAGCACTTGAATTTGACAATAGAGGAAAAATAAAAGCTAATTCATTTCGTTCGTATCATATGATAAAGGCTAGTGAAATGCCCCAAATAAAAGTTGGCCTGATAGAATGTGGAGAACCTGGAGGTCCATTTGGAGCTAAGAGTATAGGTGAATGTTCTGTTGTACCATCAGCACCAGCAGTAGCAAATGCAGTAGCAAACGCATTAAATTGTGATTTTTATAGTTTGCCAATAAAGAAAAGTATTTTACTAGATAATATAAATATTTAATGTTGCTTTATACAAAAGAAATTAGTTATACAAAGTAAAAAGATATTTATTTAAAATACTTTAGATATTGAAATGTAAGACCTTTTTCTAAATGTAAGTTTAAATTATATAAATGTAGAGGGTGTGATGAATTTTGAATTTAAGGTTTAAAGATAAGGTTGTTGTGATAACAGGAGCAGGGCAGGGGTTAGGAGCAGGATTTGCTTTAGATTTTGCTATCGAAGGAGCAATAGTAGTCTTAATTGGTAGAACCAAAAGCAAATTGGATAATGTTGCAGAACAAATCATTAAATCTGGAGGTAAAGCTTTTGTTTCAGTTTGTGATGTAAGTAAACCTAAAGATGTAGAAGTTTGTTTTAGTGAGGTAATAGATAAATTTGAGAGTGTAGATGTATTGATTAATAATGTTGCTCTCCATAAATCAGCTCCAGTAGTTGATACTACAATTGAAGATTGGGATGCTCAGATAAAGACTAATTTAAGTGGAACTTTTTATTGTACTAAGGCTGTCCTTAGAACAATGATTGATAAAAAGTATGGAAAAATAATAAATATTAGCTCTACAGCAGCAAAACACTTTTTTCCAGGCTTTGGAGCATATGCTGCTTCTAAAGGAGGAATGGTAAGTTTTACTCAAACATTATCTGAAGAAGTAAAAGAGTATGGAATCAATGTAAATGCGATATATTTAGGGATGACTAACACTGAATATACAAGAAAAAGATTTAACTATGATGATGCAGTTACGATACCGCTTGAAGAAATGTTGCAAGTGGAAGAAGTATCAAAAGTTGTAACTTTCTTAGCATCTGATGAAGCAAGTCCAATAATGGGAGCTGCAATTGATGTATGTGGTAAGAAAGCATAAAAATATATATTGAGAGGTATAAAGATGATAAGTTTAAACAAGAAAGCTATGGTGGTAGTGAGAGAGATAATAGAAGATGCAGAAGCATTGGGATGTGAAATTATTAAGATGGATTGTGGAGCAACTATAATTGATATGGGCTTAAATTGTAGTGGAAGCTGGAAAGCAGGTGTTTTATTTACTAGGGCTTCTATAGGTGACCTAGGAACAGTGTCATTAGGAGATTTTAAATTAAATGATGAATATTCTTTCTCAGCAGTTGAAGTATTTATAGATAAACCATTGATTGCATGTATGGGTTCACAGATTGCTGGATGGAAACTTGGAGAAGGTGAATTTGCAACTATTGGGTCAGGACCAGCAAGAGCTTTAGCAAGAGTTGAATCAGACTGGTATTTTGAAATGACTCCATATAAAGATACTTATCATGAGGCAGTTTTATGTATCCAAGATATAAAATATCCCAATAATGAAACAGTCTTAGAGGTTGCAAATGCTTGTAAAGTAAAACCAGAAGACACATATATATTAATTTCACCAAGTACATGTATTGTAGCATCAATGCAAGTATCAGCAAGAATCATTGAGCAAGTATGTCATAAGATGTTTGAAAAAAACTTTGATGCAGGTCAAATTGTACTTGCGAGAGGAAAAGCACCAATAGCACCTATAGTAAAAGATGAACTTAAGACTATGGGAAGAATAAATGATGCATTGATTTATGGTAGTGAAACTGAGTTTTGGGTAGATTCAACTGATACTGCCATTGCAAAGACTATACACCAGTTAGCAGGGAAAACGTCATCTCCAAATTATGGGGAATTGTTTGAAGATGTATTTGTGAAGGCAGGAAGAGACTTTTTCTATGTAGACCATGATGTACATTCAATAGGCAAAATACAAATACATAATATAAACACTGGAAAATCATTTTCGGCAGGAGAAATAAATTATTCAGTACTCGAAAAAAGTTTCTTAAAATAAACAACTTAAAAATTTATTGATTCAGGAGGAGATAAGATGGCATTAGGTAAGTTAAGATTAGAAAAATTATACCGTGACATGGTTATGATTCGAAGATTTGAAGAAGTAATAGAAATATATGCTGCCAATGGAACAATACCAGGATTTGTTCATTTAAGTATAGGGCAAGAGGCTTGTCAAGCAGGTATAGTTGATGCACTTAGAAAAACAGATTATAAATTTCCAGACCATAGAGGTCATGGAACTATAGCACTTTGTGGTACTGACCCAAAACTTGTAATGGCAGAAATTTTTGCTAAGGCTACAGGGATAAATGGTGGTAGAGGCGGTTCAATGCATATAAATGATATTGAATGTAGAAATATGGGATTTAATGGAATACAAGGTTCAACTATGGTAACTTGTCTTGGTACAGCTTTTGCATCTGTGTATAAAGAAACAGATGATGTTACAGCAGTATTTCTAGGAGATGGAACTTTAGGAGAAGGAGCTTGTCACGAAAGTCTTAATATGGCAGCAACATGGAAGCTTCCTATAATATATTGCCTACTTAATAATCAATATGCTATATCTACACACTATACAGATTCACATCCTCAAAAAGAGTTAAAAACTTGGGGTGAGGGGTATGAGATTCCAAGTTTTAGGGTAGATGGAAATGATGTAGAAGCAGTAATTGAGATAGTGGAAATAGCAGCAGATAGGGCAAGAAAAGGTGAAGGTCCAACTTTAATAGAGTTTCTTACTTATCGTTGGCAAGGTCATTTTGCAGGAGACCCAGCAGCATATAGACCAGAAGAAGAAGTTAAGTATTGGAAAGATAGGGACCCAATAAAATTAACTAGAAAGATACTTATTGAAAGAGAAGGCATGTCAGATGAATCACTTAAGCAAATAGAAGAAGAAATAGAGGCTGATGTTCAAGAAATGCTGAGATTCTCATTGGAGAGTCCATCACCAGATATTAAAGATGCAGTTACACACACATATGTTGATAGAGAGGTGGAGATAAGATAATGGGAAGAAAACTTTCATATGGAATGGCAATAAATGAAGCACTTCATCAAGCTATGGAAAATGATGATAGAGTTTTTATACTAGGTGAAGATGTAGCTAAAATGGGTGGAGATTTTGGAATTACCAAAGGAATAATGGCTAAATGGCCAAATCGAATAAAAGATACAGCGTTATCAGAATCAGCTATATTAGGATTATCAAATGGTGCAGCACTTTGTGGGTTAAGACCAGTTCCAGAGATAATGTTTGCAGATTTTTTGGGAGTTTGTTTTGACCAACTTGTAAATAATGCAGCAAAATTAAATTTTATGTTCCAAGGAAAAGCACATTGTCCAATTACTGTTCGTGCTGTACAGGGAGGTGGTATACGCTGTGCATATCATCATTCAGTTTGTGCAGAGTCATGGTTTATGAACACACCTGGGCTTGTAGTAGTTTCACCAACAACACCTTATGAAGCTAAAGGGATGTTGCTTTCAGCTATAAAAAACGATAATCCTGTATTATTTTTAGAACATAAGATGCTATACAATGTCAAAGGGGAAGTGCCAGTTGAGCCATATGAGATTCCTCTATATGAAGCTGAGATTGAGAAAACTGGAAGTGATATTACTATAGTAGCTACTCAAATGATGTTAGGATTAGCACATAAAGCAGCAAGTCAACTTGAAAAAGAAGGGATTGATGTAGAGATAATCGACCTTAGAACTGTATTTCCTTATGATAAAAAAACTATAGTAGAGTCAGTTGCGAAAACTAGTCGATTGGTTATTGCTCAAGAAGGTCCAAGAGTTGGAGGATGGGCAGCTGAAATATCTGCAATGATAAATGAAGATGTATTTGAGTACCTAAGTGCACCGATAAAAAGAGTTACATCAATTGATGCTCCAGTAGCATATGCACCAGTTTTAGAAGATTTTGTTTTACCAAAATTAGAAAATCTAATTAAGGCTTGTAAGGAAGTTATGCAATATTAGTCAGGGGAGGATAAACAATGATTACAGAGGTTAAGATGCCTAAGTTTGGTCTTTCTATGGAGGAAGGAACAATTGGCACATGGTTGATTGAAGAAGGAAGCGTAGTAAATAAGGGTGATGAAATTTTAGAAGTTGAAACTGATAAGATTACTAATACTGTTGAAGCGCCAGAAAGTGGGGTATTGAGAAAAATATTTTTTGAAGAGGGCGATATTGCTAATTGTGGAGAACTAATTTGTATAATTGCAGAAGCTAATGAAGATATTAGTGGATTTGATTTGATAGATAAAACTGATAATGAAAAAGAGGCAGATATTTTAAATTTAGAAAATACAACTAAGGCAAAATGTTTAAATATAGAGAAAAGAATAACTCCGAGAGCTAAAAAAATAGCTGAGGAAAAAGGAATTAACTATTCAAATATAGAGGGAACAGGAATACATGGTGCAATAACAATTGATGATTTGAAAAATTTTATGAACAGTAATTCAGTAGAAGAAGTTATGAAAGTCAATAAAAATAAAGTAGTAGAAAAAGAAGTACGGCAAGAAGTTACTCCTATTTCTCACGTTAATAACATTAAGGTAAATATAGGGGAAAATGATTTGGTAACTAAGATGACACCAATGCAAAATGTAATAGCAAAAAAAATGCATGAGAGTTTGTTGACAACAGCTCAAACTACAATTGCCACTGAATTAGAAATTACTAGCTTATCAAAAATATATAAAGGATTGAAAGAAAAGTATAAAAAAGTAGGAGTTAAATTAAGTTATACAGCTCTTATAATAAAGGCTGTAGCTGAAGCTCTTGAAAATCATCCTAAACTTAGAACGCAAATAGTTGATGAAAATCATTTTAAAATAAGTAACGAAATTAATATAGGTGTAGCTGTAGACATTCCAAATGGCTTGGTGGTACCTATAATAAAAAATGCAAATTTAAAAGATTTAAAAACAATATGTATTGAACTAAGTGATTTAAGTGAAAGAGCTAAAAATAACAAGTTAAATTCTGATGAAATGAGTAATGGAACTATCACTATAACTAACTTAGGGATGTTTGGAATAACATACTTTACCCCAGTGTTAAATACACCAGAAAGTGCAATTTTAGGTATTGGAAGTATAATAGAAAAAGTTCTTGTAAAAGATGGTGCATTTTATGCTGGTTTAATAATGAATATGAGTTTAACTCATGACCATAGAGTAGTAGACGGAGCACCTGGAGCACGTTTTCTTCAAGAAGTTACACAAAATCTTTTGGATTTTAGATGGATGTAATTAAAATATATGTAAAATAATTTTATAGTACACCAGTAATCTGACAGATAGTTTGTTATGCGTTTCTCGAAAGATTTTTTCTCTCCAAACTATCTGTCAAAATCAAGACATAGCAAAAAATTATATGGAGGTTACTGCATGAGAAAAGTAGATTTGATAATTAAAAACGCTTATCTAATTTCAATGAATAATGAGAGGGAAATACTAAATGATGCTTGTATAATAATTGAAAAGAACAAGATAATTGATATAGGAAAGACGAATTTACTAGAAGAATACATCTCTGAAAAAATTATAGATGCTAGAGGTAAATTTGTTTTACCTGGATTTATAAATACTCATTCTCATCTATTTCAGACTTTGTTAAAGGGATTAGGAAGAGATAAACTGTTGTTAGACTGGCTTGATAGCTCTGTTAGAAGGGCTATACATAAAATAGATGAAGAATGTTGCTATTATGCAGCCTTAACAGGATGTATAGAAGCAATTAGAACAGGCACAACTACTATACTTGACTATATGTACTGCCATGGAAAAGAAGGGCTTGATGATAGCATAATTCAAGCATTTGAAGACTTAGGAATAAGAGGAATACTTGGTAGAGGGTTTACAGACACAAGTAAATTTCCAAAAGAATTTGGCTGTACTTATCATGATACAGAACAAAAGTTTTTTGATGATGTTAGAAGATTAGAGAAAAAATATAGAGACCACTCGAGAATAAGTTTAGCATTAGCTCCTGGAATTATATGGGATAACACAGAAGAAGGATACAAAGAAATGAGAAATATAGCCAATGAGCTTCATATTCCAATAACTATGCATTTACTTGAAACTGAGGACGATGATAAATACTGTTTAGAAGATAGAGGTATGAAGACTGTACCATATCTTGAAAAAGTAGGAATTTTAGGACCTGACTTTATTGCAGTCCACTGCATACAAATGTCAGATGAAGACATAGAACTATTTAAAAAATATGATGTTAAAATATCTCATAATCCAGTATCTAATATGGTTTTAGCGGCAGGAGTAGCACCAATTCCAAAGCTTATTGAAAATGGATTAACTATAAGTTTAGCTTGCGATGGTTCAGCGAGTAATGATACTCAAAATATGTTAGAAGTAATGAAAATGACTACATTATTACAAAAAGTTACTCATAGAGATGCAAAGCTTTTACCTTCGTCAAGTGTGCTGGAAATGGCAACACTTGGAGGAGCAAAATCCATAAATAAATTAGACTGCTTAGGGTCAATAGAGATAGGAAAAAATGCTGATATTATAATTTATAATCCATATAAAAGTGCAATTTCTATACCAGTTCACGACCCAATTAGTTCATTAATATATTCATCTACTCCAAATAATATAGAAACTTCTATTATAGATGGAAAAGTAGTTATGGATAATAACAAGATAGTTAATATAGATGAAGAAAAGGTAATATATGAAACTCAAAAAATATCAAGTAAGTTAATAGAGGATGTTGGTCTAGGAAATGTACAATGGGGAAAAAGAATTTATGGATTGTAAAAAATACTTGGGAGAGGGCGGTCAAAGTATGAATAAGCTTGAGTTTTTCAACATACCAAAAAATAATTTAAAAATAAATGTATTAAATAGAAATGAAAAGATATTAGACACTATAAAAGAAGAATCTAATGAAAATGTCTGTATACCAGATGCTTTAGAGTATTATACGGAGTTGTTTTTTCCAAAATCAAAAGATAAAAGACCATATATATTTTCATCTATGGTGCTTTCATCCGATGGAAAAATGGCATATGAAGACAATAAAGCAGGACCTTTAATTGGAAAAAATAATTTTGTTGATCCAGATGGAGCCTTGGCAGATTTTTGGGTTTTAAATGTTCTAAGAGCATATTCAGATGCTGTGATTATAGGGGCTAGAACGTTGCAAAATGAACCTGGGATAACATGTCATGTATTTGATGAAAGTTTGATACAGCAAAGAAAAGACTATTTAAATAAAAAATATCAGCCATGTGGAGTAGTAGTTTCTTTTGATGCTACAGATATTCCATTTGACCATTATACATTTAGAGTTGATAAGAGTCAGGAATATAAAATGGTTATAGCTACATCTCCAAATGGTTGGGATTATATAAAAGAAAATTCTCCTTTAAAACACAGATGTATAGGAAGCTTTAATTCAATTAAGGATGTTGATGATTATAAATTTGAAGAATTATACAAAGATTTTGATGTTTGTCCTGTAATTGTAACTGGTAAAGATAGTACTCCAGACTCTAAGATATTACTTTATGTACTTAAAAGTCTAGGGATAGAAAAAATGTGTATAGAATCTCCTTCATATTGTACTCATCTAATTGAAAATGAATTATTAGACGAATATTTTATGAATTATTCTATGGTATTTGTTGGTGGAAAAATGACTCCAGGTTGTACAACAGCTTATAGCTACTTAGAACATCCACATTCGGAATTATTGACAGTAGGAATGCATAGAAATAATTTTATTTTTACACGTCAGAAACTTTGCTATGGTATTAAAAATCAAGTAGATTTAACAAGCTATAAATATTGATACTAAAATTTTAATTATAGATATTAATATCTATAACTTAAAAGGAGGAAAAATAAATATGAACACTGATTTAATCGTAATTGGTGGTGGCCCAGGTGGGTATGTTGCAGCGATTCGAGGAGCTCAACTGGGGTTAAAAGTTGTAATTGTAGAAAAAAATGAATTTGGAGGTACTTGCCTAAATACAGGTTGTATTCCTACAAAGACACTATTTAAAGATGCACAGGTTTTAAATTATTTTAATCATGCTGAAGAATATGGGATAAAAGTTGATAAATACAAATTAGACTTGGAAAAAGTGCAGAAAAGAAAGAAACATATAGTTAAGACATTAACTAGTGGTGTAAAAGGATTATTAAAAGCAAATAAAGTGACTGTAGAAAAGGGGGAAGCAAAGTTAATAGGTAAGGATTCTGTAGAAATAAAATTAGATGATGGTTCAAAGAAGATAATTAAAGGAAAAAATATTTTAATTGCATCTGGTTCAAAATCTTCTAAGCCTCCTATTAAAGGAATTGATTTAGAGGGAGTAATAACAAGTAAAGAAGCTTTAGAAGTAACTAATTTGCCTCAGAAAGTAGTAATAATTGGAGGAGGAGTTATAGGAATTGAGTTTGCAGGAATTTTAAATGAATTTGGTTCAGATGTAACTATAGTTGAGTTCTTGGATAATATAATTCCTATGGTTGATAATGAGGTATCTAATAGGTTAACTAAACTACTTAATAAAAGGGGGATTAAAATACTACTTTCATCAAAAGTAGAAGAAATATTTAAGAGTGATAAAGAACTAGTAGTAGATATAAATAAGAATGGAGAAAAAACAAAGATTGCTTGTAATAATGTACTTGTATCTACAGGAAGAGAGTTAGATGTAGAAGTACTAAATCTAGATAATTTAGGCATCAAATATGATAAAAAGGGAATAAAAGTTGATGAAAATTACTGTACGTCTGTACCAGGTATTTATGCAATTGGAGATGTGATTGGAGGAATAATGCTTGCACATGTTGCATCTGAAGAAGGCAAAGTAGCTGTTGAACGAATTGTAGGGGAAAAAACAAGTGTAGATTATGATTTAGTACCAAATTCCATTTTTACTTTTCCAGAGGTATCTACAGTTGGATTGTCTGAAGAAGAAGCCAAAAATAAAAACTTAGACTATGTCGTTAGCAAATTTCAGTTTTCTGGCAATGGAAAGGCTCTTACAATGAATGATTCAGATGGTATGGTTAAGGTAATTGCTTCAAAAGATAAGACTACAATATATGGTGTTCATATCATAGGGCCCAATGCTAGTGATTTAATTCATGAAGCTGTAATTGCGATGAAAGCAATGTTGACAGTTGAAGAAGTTGCCAGTACTATGCATGGACATCCAACTTTACCAGAAGCTTTTGCAGAAGCTACTATGGGAATAGTAGGTAAAGCAATACACATACCTCCTGTTAGAAAGTAAAATTATAAGAAGTAAATAAAAAGTAATTATATGTAAGAGCATTATGTTGAAAGTATTTAAATAAAAAATCATTTGAATAAAAAAGTAGTCAAATATTAAAGAGGGAAGTATATAATATGAAATTAAAATCATTTGAAAGACCTTTATTTATTGAAGAACTAACTTTTAGGATAAATACTGAATTAATAGAAAAGTACTTACAATTAGATTATGAGATTTGGGTTAAAGGTCTAGAATTATTAGAAGGATTTGCTGGTTCTGAGATATGGATTAGTGAAAGTAATCCAGAAGAAATAACATCAATAATATATTGGACAGATTATAAGTACTATAAAAATATTGATAAAGACTGGCTAAGTGATAGAAAGAAAAGAATGTCTGAATTAATGGGAGAAGGAAATTTAGAGTTTGTAAGAGCAGAGCATGATGTCAATAAAAAGTATAAGCTTAGAGAATATAAATAATAAGATTAAGTGCACTGAACAACTATACATAAATAATACTTTAGTTAAAATAAATATCATTTAAGTTAAGAATTAACTAGATTAAGATGTGTATAGCTCAAAATTAATTGTTAATAAATTCATGGTCGTAAAGAAAAATAAAATTTATGGGAGGATTTATTTTATGAAAGAGCACGATACATCAAAATTTCATCTAGAGGGAAAACCGCCTTTAAAAGAAGCTTTACCTTTAGGATTACAGCATTTTGTTTCAATGATAGCTGGTAATATGGTTCCAGCTATGCTTATATCGAATATAGTAGGGCTTGATAAACAGATGTCAACTATGCTTATGCAAGGTGCTATGTTGGTAGCTGGAATAGCAACTTTACTACAATTGTACTCAATACCACTATTTAAAGGGCATAGGCTAGGTTCAAAGCTTCCTGTAATAATGGGAACAAATTACGTATTTTTAGGAGCCTGTCTTTCAGTGGCTGGCAAGTATGGACTTAAAGCTCTTTTTGGAGCTCAAATTGGAGGGGCAATAGTAGTGTTTTTTATAGCTTTTGGAATTAAGAAGATAAGACATTTATTTACTCCAATTATAGCAGGTACAATGATTGCTTGTATGGGTATTAGTCTATTTCCAACTGCTGTAAAAAATTTAGCTGGGGGAGAAGGCTCAGCCACATTTGGAGAACCTATAAATTTTGCAATAGGGCTTATAGTTGTTATAGCTATAATTTTGCTTATGAAATTTGGCAAGGGTTTGGTTCAAGATGCTGCAATTTTAATAGGTATAATATTTGGTTATTTAGTGTCACTTGCATTTGGATTGGTTGATTTTTCTGCAATTCAAGGGACACCAATATTTTCTTTTCCAAAACCATTGGCATTTGGTCTAGAGTTTAGACTTGATTTAATATTAATGTTTGCCATTTTATTTATGGTAGCTATAGCTGATATGATGGGAGCAGCAACAATTGCTACAATGGGAGCTATGAATAGAGAGGTTACAGATAAAGAATTAGAGTCTGCTACAATGGGAAATGCATTAACATCTATAATTGCATCTGTATTTAGTTCAATACCAACAGGAGTATTTGGTCAAAATGCTGCAATCGTAGCTATAAATAAAGTTACTAGTAGATTTGTATTGTCAATTACAGGAGTAGTATTAATTTTAGTTGGATTTTCACCATTATTGGGAGCAATCATAACGACTATACCTTCATGCATAATAGGAGGGGTCACTTTAATCGTATTTTCATCAATTGCTATGGCTGGTTATGATATGATAAGTCAATGTGGATTTACGTCAGATAACAATCTTATAGCAGGAGTTTCAATTACTTTAAGTATAGGTATAACTTCAGTTCCTCAGACTTTGGAAAAGTTTCCAGAGATTATTAGAACTTTAGTTGGAAATTCTTGTATAGTATCAGTATTTATTGTAGCGATGATAATTAAATATATATTATCAATAAAATCGAATAAGTCTAATGATATAAAAATAGAGGCTTAAATTAAAATTTGTGGGAGGTATAGAGTTATGGCTAAGATACTAGGAATATGTGGAAGTCCAAGAAAAGGAGCAACTGAATATGCAATACTACAAGCTTTAGAGGAAGCTAAAGAAATACCAGGTATAGAAGTTGACTTTTGGACTGTAAGAGGAAAAAATATAGGTCCATGTATACATTGTGATGCTTGTATGAGAAAAGCAGAAAAATGTACTATACAAGATGATATGGGCGAACTAGAGAAAAAATTGCTAGAAGCAGATGGATTTATAATAGGTTCTCCTGTTTATGATATGGGAATAACTGCTCAATTGACTGCTGTGTTAAATAGATTAAGACATATGTATTTAGTACATGGATGTAATTTGCAAAATAAAGTAGGAGCTGCTATAACTACTGGTGGAACTAGATATGGTGGACAAGAAATGGCCAGATTACCAATAATAAATTTCTTTTTAATGCATGAGGTATTGGTAACAGGAGGACTTATTGGAGGATACACTGGTGCTAGTATTTGGAGTAAAGATGCAAAGGAACAAGGTGCAAAAGATGACGAAGTAGGCATGAATACCATAAAAAGACTTGGGAGAGGTCTAGCTGAAGCTGTTAAAATATCTAAATATGGTCTTGAAAAGTGGAATATTGAAAAAGAAGAATTAGGAATAACAAGTGAAACTGAAAAAAGTCCTGTAAAAGACCACTAAAATTTATATTGCCCATACGTAAAATTTAATTAGCCCCTCTTAATATATGAGACAACCCATCATAAATATTAAGAGGGGTAATTTTGTATTTAAAATTATTTGTAATAAAATAAGATATATTAATAAATATGATAGAATATATATTATAAATTAAATTTTATAAATATAAGGGGGGAACTTTGAGTTCTTATAAATTTCTTATGTTATAAGGGCCAATATTTTATGCGGGAGTTATTAAATGTAACACTTATAATAGTACTTGTTTTAATAAATGCATTTTTTGTAGCTTGTGAATTTGCTATGGTAAAGCTTCGTAGTTCTAGGATAGATACTATGATGGCTGAAGGTAATAATAATGCTAAAAGATGTAAAATAATAAAAGATAATCTAAATTCCTATCTTTCTGCATGTCAACTTGGGATAACACTTTGTTCGCTTGCACTAGGGTGGATGGGAGAATCTACAGTTAAAGAGTTAATATTGCCAATAATAAGTATATTTAATCTTAGTGAAAGTGTTATATATACAATATCAATTTCTATTTCCTTTTTAATTATAACAATGGTAGAAGTTGTAATAGGGGAGCTTGTTCCTAAAGCCTTAGCACTTTATAATACAGAGAGAATAATGCTAAGTACATCTTTTTTGCTGATTGGATTTTATAAATTGACATACCCAATAATATACTTTTTCAATCTAAGTACTGATTTATTTCTTAAACCATTTGGATATTCACAAGCTGATGAAGTTGATGAACCACATACAGGTGATGAAATAAGATTATTAGTGGAAGAAAGTTATAAAAGCGGGCTTATAGATGAATCAGAGCAAAGATTAGTTGACAATATTTTTGAATTTGAAGAAAAGAAAATTAGAGAAATAATGGTACCTAGAACTGATATGGTCTGTATATATGAAAGTGACTCAGAGGAAAAGATATTATCTATTTTGAGAGATGAAGGTGTTACTAGGTATCCAGTATGTAAGAAAAATAAGGATGATATATTAGGATTTGTACATATAAGAGATTTGTATAATCAAAAAATAAGCAGAAATAAAATTGAACTAGGAGAAATGCTTAGAGATATTATATATATATCAGAAAATTGGACTATAGATAAGGCTCTTGAGAAATTAAGAAAAGAAAAGCTCCAACTTGCTATAGTGGTAGATGAATATGGTGGCACATCTGGTGTAGTAACAATTGAAGATATACTGGAAGAGATAGTTGGAGAAATTCAAGATGAATTTGATAAAGAAGAAACTCATATTAAGAAAATAGGAACAAGTTCTTACTTGGTTGATGGAACTGAATCAATCAATGATATTAATAAGTATTTTGGTCTTGATATAGAGCATGATGGATTTGATAGTATAGGAGGTTGGATATCCTATATGCTTGGTTCAAACATTAAAGTAAATCAAAGTGTAACTTTTGAAAATTACAATTTCACTATATTAGAATTGGATAAATTGAGGGTTGTAAAATTAATCATAAAAAGTGTAATATAATTATATCAAAAAATATTGGAGGAATTGTATGCAAAAAGTAGAAGGAATTATTTTTGATATGGATGGAGTTTTGTTTGATTCAGAGAGAATATCTCTTGAATTTTGGATAGAGACATTTGAAAAGTATGGATATACTATGACTAAAGAAATATATACATCTGTTATGGGAAGAAATCGTAAAGGGATAATAGAAGGTCTTACTAAGATATACGATAGCTCTGTGCCAATAATAGATTTGTATGATGAGAAAACTAAAAATATGATTGAATTTATGGATAGAGAAGGAGCTCCTATTAAATTAGGAGTTAATGAATTAATATCTTTTTTAAAGAAAAATGGATATAAAATGGCAGTTGCAACATCTACAAAAAGAGAAAGAGCAGTTAAAAGATTGGCTAAGGCAAATTTAAAAGAATACTTTGATGCTATAGTTTGTGGAGATGATGTTGTAAATTCTAAACCAAATCCAGAAATATTCTTAAAAGCAGCTAAAAAGATAAATGTTAATCCAAAAAATTGCATTGTTATAGAGGATTCCCCTATGGGAGTAGAGGCTGCTTATAATGGTGGTATAAAATGTATAAACGTACCGGACTTAAAAGAGCCAGATGAACAAATTAAAGCACAATCACATAAGATACTTGAAAATTTATTGGAAGTTAGAGAATACCTGAAAAGTTTAGATTCTAAAGAATGTTGTAGCCTATAATATGAAATATTAAATCAAAGAATTTAAATTTAATTTCTTTGATTTAGAATAAATCCATGGATATGAGAAAAAATAATTATAAACAATTAGGAGGAATATTCATGGATAGTGTAGGTTCTCTATTATATTTTTTATTTAATTTTTTCTTGTATGGTTTTATAGGTTGGATAATTGAAAATTTATATAGTTATTTTACTCAAGGTCATTTTCAAGAAGATGGATTTTTAAATGGTCCATTTAAGCCAATGTATGCAATTGCAATGTCTATTATAATAGAGGTCTCAAGGTTTATTGACCCAAATAATATATTTGCATTGCTTTTACTATGTTTAGTAGTGCCAACAACAGTAGAGTATATCACAGGTATAATTATGAAGGTATATTTTAATAAAGTATATTGGGATTATTCAGACTATAAGTACAATAATAGAGGGATAATATGTGTAAAATTTTCTATGTACTGGACTATATTGACTTTTATTGGAGTAAGGTATCTTCAAGTGTATGTAGTTGATAATTTGTATAGTTTAATAATGCCTTATTGGCCAATTATAGCAACTATATTATTGATAGCATTGTTTGTGGATGAAATTTTTACTATAAAATTCTTGAGAGGAAATAGAGATATAATATAACTTTAGAAGTATAAGATAAGTTTAGATTGTAGTTAAAAGAAAGCTATGCTAAAATGTTGAAATCATTTAAAGTTAGCTTTCTTTTTTATTTGATGAAGTTAATATTTTAATAAGTTTCAAACGTTTATATAGAGTATTATTTATTATAGAGTATTACTTAGTTAAAATAAATTATAAAAAATAAGGAGTGTTTGAATGGTGAGTAAAATAAGATTTTGTATTATTGGTACAAGTAATATATCAAAACTATTTTTAAGAGCTGCATCTAGGGTTGAAGAGTTTGAACTGGTTGCTGTATATTCAAGAGATTTAGAAAAAGCTAAGGAATTTGGAAAGATACATGGGGCAAGTCTGTTTTTTGATGATTTAGAAACCATGGCTAAATCAGATGATATAGATGCTATATACATAGCTTCTCCAAACGCGATGCATTCAAAACAAGCTATTACCTGTTTAAAACACAAAAAACATGTGTTGTGTGAAAAATCATTAGCATCTAACTTAGAAGAAGTAAAATTAATGATAAAGGTTGCAAGGGACAATAATGTATTGCTTATGGAAGCTATGAGAATTACATATGTTCCAAATTTTAAAGCAGTTAAAGAAAATTTACATAAGATAGGTAAAATAAGAAGATTCTTTGGAAGCTATTGTCAGTATTCTTCAAGATATGATAAATATAAAAATGGAATTATAGAAAATGCATTTAAAAAAGAACTGTCAAATGGTTCATTGATGGATATTGGAGTGTACTGCATACACCCTATGGTGAATCTATTTGGCGCTCCAAAATGTGTAAAAGCATTTTCTCATATACTTCAAACTGGAGTAGATGGAGAAGGTTTAGCTATATTCCAATATGACGATATGGATGCAGTAGTTGAGTACTCTAAAATAGCTGATTCTTACATACCATCTGAGATACAAGGAGAAAAGGGAAGTATAATAATTGAAAAACTTAATCTGTTTGAAAAGGTAGTTATTAGATATAAAGATGGAACTGAAGAAGATATATCTATTTTAAAGGAAAAAGAAGAAGAGAAACCTAGAGAAATAGAAGGAATATACCATGAACTTATTGAGTTTACAACTCTTATAAATAATAACAAAATAGAGTCTGATATAAACTCACATGAAAATTCAAAGATAGTAATGGGGATTATGGATGAGATAAGAAGACAAGGGAAGATTGTTTATCCAGCTGACAGTCTGTAATTTATTTAAAAGCATATAATAATATATAGTATATGAGGTGGTAAATATGGAGAATATAAATTGGGCTATATTGGGTCCTGGAACTATTGCATCAGAATTTTCCAAGAGCATCAAAGGCTACAATAACTTATACAGATAGTGGAAGAGTTGAAACTCTAGAATATGGTGACACAGAAAAAGCTTTAAAGTATGAGATTGAATATGTTAACAATTGTATATCAAATAAAATAAAAGCAAATACTTTAGAATCATCTATATATGTCATGAATTTAATGGATGAAATAAGAACGCAATGGGGGCTAAGATATACTTTTGAATAAATTTAATTTTAAAATAAGTTAAATTGTATACATAATTAAGTATTAAAATGTCAAATTATAAAAAGAAGAAAATCACTAAAAAGATTCCTTTTTCAGTTATTTTCTTCTTTTTTTTTACAAATTTGTAACAGAATAAAAAAAAGTTTTGGAGATTTTATTACAATTTTGTAGTTGAATATATATATTAAAACTAATATGATTAATAATAACATAAATTTGAATATTTTTAGAGGAGAGAAAATATGAGAAAATTGATATACTTTATTACACCATTTATAATAGGCGTAGTATTTTTATTTGGGTTAGACAAATTTCTTGATTCTAAAACTGATGAACTTTTGAGGGAGAAAAATCTACTTCCAATTATGGATGATACTTTAAGTGATATAAAGGATAAAGGTGTTACAGCAAATAATCATTTTTTAAGAGAAAAAGATATTATGATTTTGGGGTCATCAGAACTTAGTAATTCAACAAAACAACATCCAAAGTACTATTTTAATACGGATAGGAGTAAAGATAAGGTGTTTGCAATTGGTAGAGCTTATACTCAGACATTACAAGATGCTGCAGTGTTAGGAAGTATGAATCCTAATATTGATAATAAGAAGGTTGTCTTGTTAATTTCTATGCAATGGTTTATGGAAAAAGATGGAGTTACAAGTCACCATTATCAGTCTAGGTTTTCACCAATACAATTTTATCGTTTTTTAGATAATCCAAAGATATCTAAACAAAATAAGATTGAATATGTAAAAAAATCAAGTAAGCTTTTATGGGGTAGTGACGAATATAAGGCAGAAGCATTGTATGCCAAGCTATATGAACCTAAGACAGTGTATGAAAAAGCTGAGAAGGCGTTGTTAGAGCCTTATTTTCAAGGGAGAAAATACTGTATAGAGCTTAAAGAAAAAGGGATACTTTATAAGAAATTAATTAGGCTAGATAAACACAAAAAAGAAGGAAGAAAAAAACCTATAAATTGGTCACATGAGAAAAAGAAAGCTATTGAAGATGCTAAAAAGAGAGTAGGTAATAATCCTCTAAACATTGACAAGTATTATTACAATGAACATTTTAAAGATGGTCTAGAGCAATATAGAGGAAGAGATAAGGGTGTAAACTTAGTAACATCTAAGGAATTTGAAAGTTATAAGCTTTTATTAAATGTATGTAAGGACTTAGATATTAAACCAGTTGTTGTATTAATTCCAAGTATGGGTAAATTTTATGATTTAACTGGTATTTCTGAGAAAGAAAGAAATCAGTTTTATGATAAGGCGCAGAACATAGCAGAAAGTAAAGGCCTTGAAGTTATGAATCTTAAAGATAAAGGGACAGAGAAATATTATTTAAGAGATGTAATGCATCTTGGAACGAAAGGATGGGTAGATGTCTGTGAGAGATTATTTAAAATATTTAAAGAGCAATAAAGAATTAGTAACTAGTATTTGTTTAACTATGATTATAATATTGGCAATAGGTGTTTTAACATTTACACCATTTAAAGAGTTGCCATTTATTTATAATGGATTTTAAAGGAGAATTTTTATATGAAAATTATTGAAGGAATAAAAAAATATTCAAATACAGATAGAATAGCTTTGACATGTAATGGAGATAAACTTTCTTATAAAGATTTAAATGAATGTTCAGATGCTATATCAGTATTTCTAAAAAATGTATACAAAGAAGAAGATACTCCTATAGTAATCTATGGTAATAAAGAAAATATGATAATGGCGTGTATGATAGGAGCTTTAAAATCAGGTAGAGCGTATGTTCCTCTTGATATTAGCTTTCCATTAGATAGAGTTTTTGAAGTTACTAAGGAAGTGAAACCAAAGGTGTTGTTTAACTTTAGTGATGAAAAAGATTTTGGCGATATCAATGTAATTGATAAGGATAAATTAAATGATGTAATAAGCGAATATAAAGGAAAGTCATTAGATAAAGAAAACTGGGTAAAAGATGATGAAAATGCATATATACTATTTACATCAGGTAGTACAGGAAAGCCAAAAGGAGTTCAAATAAGCTCAAATAACTTAGATAGTTTTGTAGATTGGATAAGCCCATATTTAAATATAGATGGAAGTGAAAAAGTAATAATGAATCAAGCAGCATATTCTTTTGACCTTTCAGTGACAACAATATACCCTGGTCTTGTTCATGGAGCTACATTATTTTCAATATCAAAAGATGTGCTAGCAGATTATAAAGAGCTATTCAGACAATTTGGCGAGTCTAATATTGCAGTATGGGTATCAACTCCTTCTTTTGCAGGTGTATGTGTAACAGAAAAAGAGTTTAATAGTAAGATGCTTCCTAAGCTTGAATCAATGATATTTATAGGAGAAGCACTTTCAAAGAATCTTACTAAAGAGCTTATAAGTAGATTTCCAAATACAAGAGTTATCAATGGATATGGACCAACTGAAGCCACTGTTGGCGTAAGTGTAAATGACATGACTCAAGAAGCTATAGATGATGAAAAGAGTCTTCCAGTTGGATATCCTATGCAAAATTGTAAAATAAAAATACTTGATGAAAATGGAAATGAGCTGAAAGAAAATGAAAAAGGTGAGATTATAATAGTTGGACCATCAGTTTCCAAAGGTTATTTCAATAATAAAGAGAAGACTGATGAAGTATTTTTCTATGATGAAATAGATGGTATAAAATGGAGAGCTTATAAAACTGGTGATATGGGATATCTCTTAGATGGAAATATATACTATTGTGGAAGAAAAGATTTTCAAATCAAGTTAAATGGATTTAGGATTGAAATAGAAGATATAGAAAATAATTTGAGAAAAGTTCATAATGTAAAAAATGCAGTAGTTTTACCAATATATAAGGATGAAAAAATTGCTTATTTAAAAGGTATTGTTGAGTTAAATGAGAAGAATGATTTAGGTAATATCAAAAATGGGATGATGATAAAAAAGGAACTAGGAAAGTATATACCTTCGTATATGATTCCAAGAAATATTGCAATAATTTCCGAGTTTCCAACAAATATCAATGGTAAAATAGACAGAAAGAAACTTATGGAGGAAATTTAATGATTTTTTCACAGTATGGAGATTATTTTTATCTTTACATATTATTATTAACATCAATACCAGCAGTGATTTTGGGCTTAATGGGTAAAAATATAAAGTATTATGGTATGTTGGCAAGTTTATTTATGATATTTTTGATTGTAGGAATAGATGTTCAATTTAAATACTTGTTGATATTTATCATTTTAGAAGTAATAATAGTCAAAGGATACGAATATGTAAGAAGAAAAACTAAAAATAAATATATATATTGGGGCTTTTTGTTTGCATCAATGCTTCCAATAATAATTAATAAAATATCTCCAGTTACATCTTTTGGATTGATTGGATTTATTGGAATATCATACTTAAATTTCAGGGCTATACAAATGGTTATTGAAATTTATGATGGTGCTATAAAAGAGGTTAAGATTTCAAATATGCTTTATTTTATGTTATTTTTTCCAACACTGAGTTCTGGGCCTATTGACAGGTCAAGACGATTTGAACAGGATTTAGAGAAGAAAATACCTAGAAAAGAGTATATAGAAGAATACTTATTGCCTGGAATAAAAAACATTGTTATGGGAGTAGGTTATAAATTTGTTATAGCATTTTTGATAAATACATATTGGGTATCAATAATACCTAAAGATATGAGGTTTATAAATGTTTTAAGTTATATGTATGCATATAGTTTATACCTGTTCTTTGATTTTGCAGGATACAGTTTATTTGCTATAGGGACAGGATATATATTTGGAATACAAGTACCTATAAACTTTGATAAACCATTTATAAGTAAAGATATGAAAGAGTTTTGGACAAGATGGCATATAAGTCTTTCAAGATGGTTTGGAGATTATATTTTTTCAAGATTTGTTATGTCTTCAATGAGAAAGAAAAGATTTAAGAAAAGAACTACTGCTGCTCATGTAGCTCAGATGATAACAATGATAACAATGGGATTTTGGCATGGACTAACTTGGTTTTACATTGCTTATGGTGTGTATCAAGGTTTAGCACTTGTCTTAACTGATATATATCAGAGAAAATCTAAATTTTATAAGAAGCATAAAAAAGAAAAATGGTTTGAGAGAGTTCAAATTTTCATTACATTCCATATTGTATGTTTTGGATTATTGATATTCTCAGGATATTTAGCTTAATTTTAAGGAGGCAAATTTATGCAGGAAACAGTTATAGAAATATTTGAAGATGTATTAGGAACTGATGAGATAAGAGATGATTTAGACCTTAACTTATTTGAAACAGAGCTTTTAGACTCATTAGCTATAATTGAAGTTTTACTTGAGATTGAAAATAGACTTGGAATAGAACTTCAACCAACTGATTTAGAAAGAAAAGACATGTCTACTGTAAATAATTTAGTAAAATTCTTAGAGACAAGAAAATAAATTAATGACTAAATGTTTAATTATTAATTTACATAATAAAAGATTATAAAGTCCATCTAATATTGATATTTGATGGATTTTTTTTATTGTAAAGAGATATAACTTAGTTGTGTAAATATATAAAATAGTGAAAAATTTAAAGTATGAATGAAAGATTGCATGCTATATAAATTAATAGTAATATCTATTGTAAGATATACTATCTTTAATTGAGTGAAATATCTTTTGTCATAGATTAGAATTACTTTATGGACGTAGATGTTAATTATAATTTTATAAAAGTAGAATACACATTTAGGAGGGGAACTTAATTGTCTTTAAATTCAATAGATAGAAAAAAAGAAATATTAGAACTGTTAGATGCAAAAGGAAAGGTAAATACTAAAGAATTAGTAAAAAAACTAGAAGTATCATCAGAAACAATAAGAAGGTACTTGGAAGAATTAGAAAGTGAAAATAAGTTGAAGAAGGTTTATGGTGGTGCTGTAAAAATAAATTATGGAGTAATTGAGCCAGAACATATAAAAAGAAATAGTACTAATTTAGAAAAGAAACAAAGTATTGCTAAGTATGCAGCTAAATTTGTGAATGATAATGAATCAATTGTAATAGATGAAGGGACTACTAATTTACAAATTGTGGATTACATAGTTTCTGTAAAAAATCTAAAGGTTATTACTAGTTCCTATCCTGTGCTATCAAAGTTGATTTCATATGAAAACCAAGGCATATTTGATGGAGAGGTTATATTTATTGGTGGTAAAGTAAATTTAAAACATCAAAGAACAGCATGTCAAATGTCAATAGATGCTATGAAAAACTTATATGTAGATAAAGCATTTATATCTAGTGAAGGTGTAATTGATAGCTTTGGAATTAGTAGCATAGACCAAAATAAAGCATTATTGTCAAAAGAGTATATAAGAAATTCAAAGGAAAGTTTTGTATTATGTGATAGTTCTAAGATTGGAATTGTCAGTATGTACAAGATAGCTGATTTGAATGAATTAGATTTTGTTATTTGTGACGCAGAACCTCCAAGTGAATGGAAAGATAAATTAAATGAATCAAATATAACATGGATAGAAGCAAAATAGAAGTAATAAATTTATAAAATTTAACAAATTCATATGTTTAACCTAGAAATAAGATTACAAATTTTAATTTTTTTTGTAGAGTTTTAGTGGAATTTTTATATTAGATATTAAAAACAAACAGAATCAATTAAAAACAACTAAAAACATAAATTTAATATACATTTAACCTAAATATGATGTATAATTAACATAAAAAAGTTATACTTTAAAAGTAAAAACAACTAAAAACACAAAAATTCTAACTGAGAATCTATGGAGGTTATAAATATGAAAAAGTTATATGGAGAAAAAATAAAGGCAGTAGTATTTGACTGGGCTGGAACAACAGTAGATTATGGATGTTTTGCACCTCTCAATGTATTTATAGAGATATTTAAAAGAAGAGGCATAGATGTAACAATGGAAGAAGCAAGAAAACCTATGGGGAAATTAAAAATAGACCATATAAGAGAAATGTGTGAAATGGATAGGATAAAAAATATTTGGGTAGAGAATTTTGGAGGATTTCCAACAGAGGAAGATGTAAACAAACTTTATGCTGAATTTGAACCTATGTTATTTGAAACTCTAGAAGAGTATACAACTCCAATTCCTCATGTTGTTGAAACTATTGAGAAATTAAGAAAAAATGGATTAAAAATAGGTTCTACAACAGGTTATACAAGAGAAATGATGAATATAGTTGAACCAAATGCAGCTAAAAAGGGATATTCGCCAGATTTTCTTGTAACACCATCAGAAGTATCTCAAGGAAGACCATATCCTTGGATGTGTTATAAAAATGCTGAAGCTTTGGGCGTATCTCCAATGAGTGCCATGGTAAAAGTAGGAGATACATTAAGTGATGTAAAAGAAGGTATAAATGCAGGAATGTGGAGTGTTGCTGTAATAAAAGGTTCAAGTGAATTAGGTCTTACACAAGAAGAAGTAGAAAATATGGATAAAGAAGAATTAAAAATTAAGATGGAAGCAGTTTCAAAGAAGTTTAAAGAAGCAGGAGCACATTTTGTTATAGAAACTATGGCAGAATTAGAAGATGTTTTAGTAAAAATAGAAAATGAAACAATTAAATCAGATTTTGTACCAGAAAATGATTATATATTACTTACACCAGGACCATTATCTACTACTAAATCAGTAAGAGCATCTATGTTAAAAGATTTGTGTACATGGGATGTTGAGTATAATGATTTGGTACAAGATGTTAGAAGAAGATTAGTGTCTTTAGCTACAAAGAATACAGAAAAATACACAAGTGTATTAATGCAAGGTAGTGGTACTTTCTCAGTGGAAGCTACAATAGGAAGCACTATTCCAAAGAATGGCAAACTTCTTGTAATTGCAAATGGAGCATATGGAAAGAGAATGAAGGATATATGCAGTTATTTAAATATAGAATATGTTGATTGTACATTTAGTGATGTAGAAGCAGTTGACCTAAATAGAGTGGAAAATTTATTGAAAGAAAATAAAGATATTACACATATATCAATGGTTCATTGTGAAACTACTACAGGTAGATTAAATCCTATAAAAGATGTAGGTAAACTTGCAAAAGAATATAATAAGGTTTACATAGTTGATGCAATGAGTAGTTTTGGTGGAATTGAAATTGATGTTGAAGACTTTAATATAGATTTTCTAGTGAGTAGTTCTAATAAATGTATACAAGGAGTTCCAGGATTTGGTTTTATAATAGCTAACAGAGACGAATTAGCTAAATGCAAGGGAATTGCTAAATCTTTATCTCTTGATGTATACGCTCAGTGGGAAACTATGGAGAATAATAATGGTAAATGGAGATTTACTTCTCCTACACATGTTGTAAGAGCTTTTTATCAAGCATTACTAGAGCTAGAAGAAGAAGGTTCTGTCGAAAAAAGATATGCTAGATATAAAGAAAATCAATTTACAATATCTTCAAGATTAAAATCTCTAGGGTTTGATACATTGGTGAATGATGATGCTCAATCACCTGTAATAACAACTTTCCTATATCCTAAGAATGCAAAATTTGAATTTATGGAATTCTACACTTATTTAAAAGAAAATGGATTTGTTATTTATCCAGGTAAATTGACTGACATAGATACATTTAGAATAGGAAGTATAGGAGAAGTGTATCCGAAAGATATGGATAGACTGGCTGATGTAATCGAGAAATTTATCAACATGTAGATTATAGAAGTTCATTGGTAGATTATAAAGTTTAGAGAGTTACGAGACAAATATATATAAATAGTTAAATAATAGAGGAGTATTTTATTTGAATTGGAAATCTAAGAAAGAAGAATTAATAGTTCATATAAAATATCTTCTCTATTATTTTTTTTATTTATCTGTCTTTAAAGGAGCATTGTTTTATTCATCAAGATTGTTATACTTGACAACGTAACAATGTTTTGTTATATTATATTCAAGAACAAAATAAGTTATTGAAAGGAAATCATTATGGATGGAGAATTACGTTCACTAAATTTTAATGGAATGGGAAAATGTAAAGGCGGAATTTTTGATGAAGTTAATATAGCAGGTACAGGAAAAATAGATGGAAATATAAAATGTAATAAATTTGATTCTTCAGGTTCGGCAAAAGTGATTGGAACAACAGAATGTAATGAATTTTTTACAGCAGGATTGAGTAAAATTGAAGGCAATATATTGGCATCACAAGTGACAATATTTGGATTTCTTAAATGTACTGGAGACATAAAATCAAGTAAAGTTAAATCTGGAGGAATTATCAATGTTGGAGGAAACTTAAAGTCAGATATTATTAGCGGAGAAGGATGTCTAAAAATCAATAAGAGCATAGAATGTGAAAGTGTTGACTTAAGTGGAATTTTGGATTGTGATGGATTTTTAAATTGTGAAGAGCTTAAGATAAGTTTGCATGGAACTTCTAATTTAAACGAAGTTGGTGCAAGCAGTGTAAATATAAAAAAGGGACATGGTGATTATTGTAAAAGATTTTATAGAGCCGAAAAAAAGAGTGGGGATTTTGAAAAAGTATCTTCTAATCTTAGAAATCTAGGTCTACTATCAGTTAAAAAATACACAGAAAGTAGATTATTAGCAAATGTTATAGAAGCAGATGAAATCAGCTTAGAAAATAGTGAAGTTAAAATTGTAAGAGGTAAAAATGTTAAAATAGGTAAAGGATGTTATATTGAGAGTTTGGAGTATAGTGAAAGTATAGATATTGATGAAAGCTCAATAGTTATTGAAATAAAGAATGTAAATGGAAAAGTAAATCTAAATAATGAAAAAGTAAATCTAAATAAAGATAAGTAATATTTATGTTTAAAATAAAATTTAGAATGAGGTAATAATATGGAAAATGGATCTATAAAAATACTTGGAGAAGGATTTATCAATAGTGGAGAATATGAAAGTATAAACATTATGGGAAGTGCTAGGTCAAAAGGAAATATCAAATGTAATGAAGTAAAGGTATTTGGAGATGTAAAGTTTGATGGAGACATTAGTATAAAAAACTTTGTAGTAAATGGAAAGGCTACTATAAAAGGTAATCTTAAAGCTGAACGTGTAAGAGTTAATGGGCAACTTAGTATAGATGGAGATGCAGAAGTAGATGACTTGATTATAACTGCTCAACAGAAAATTAATGGAAACTTAAAGTGTAATAATGTTACAGTAAAAGGTCAATTAATTGTAAGTGAAAGTATTTATGCACAGGATATAAAAGTTTATGGTGAAATGAAAAATAAAGAAAATATAGAATGTGAAGATATAAAGGTTCATGGAGCAATAAAATGTGATGGTCTTTTAAATGGAGAAAACATATATATCTATTCAGGAGGAGGCTCTTATTGTAAAGAGATAGGAGCAACTAATATAGAAATAGGTAGAAGTAAAGATATTTTTACATTTGGAATTAAATTTATTAACATTTTTTCAGGCAAATTTAAATGCAATTTGATAGAGGGAGATACTATTGAATTAGAAGATGTTTCAATAAAAGATATACGAGGAAAAAGCATATCTTTAGTAAGCAATTGTGATGTTGAAAATATTGAATACAGTGATAAGTTGTTAGTTTCAGATAATTCGAGTGTAAAAAACAGTACAAAGGTGGGCTAGAAAAATTATGGAAGAATTGATATCTAAGAAAGATTTATTAAGCAAAACTAATATATCTTATGGGCAGCTATATAGATGGAAAAGAAAAAATATAATACCAGAAGAATGGTTTATAAAAAAATCAGCTTTTACAGGTCAAGAGACTTTTTTTCCAAGAGATAAAATACTAGAAAGAATAGAGTTAATACTATCTATGAAAGAAGAAACATCTCTTGATGATATTGCAAACATGTTTACAAAAAAAGATACCAATAAAGAGTTTGATATTGACTTTATTTTTGAGAAGGAAGCTATATGTAAATATACAAAAGAAATATTTCAAAATTTGTATAAAAAAGAGCAGAGTATAGGTAAAAAAGAATTACTTATATTGAGCATAATAGAGAAATTTTTAGTTAAATCCACAATAACATTTGAAGAATTAAAATTGATAGTCAATATAATAGAAGAAAATTTTAAATCAATATACAATGAAAATGGAAGAATTTATTTGTTTAGAAAGTTTGGTGTTCCATTTGTAATAGGATGCTTGGATTATAAACAAGTGAAATTTGAAAAGGATGTAGTTAAAATTATTGAAATTGACTTAATGAAAGAAATAAATGATATAAGTATTAAGTTATCATAGTAGGTTATTGTAAATTACTTATTATAAGTAGATATAGATAGATTATAGTTTCTGAGAAATTACAAAATGAACCATATTGAATTATTATAAATTATAGAAAGAGTATAGTTACAATAATCTCTATGGTTCATTTTATTATTCAAATAATTTAATATTTATAAAATTGGTTAGTATCAATATAATAAATTGCTTAAATACAGTAGATTATTTTTATTTATTCAAATAATGAATTTTTAAAGTCTAAGAAATACCCTTGTGGATGAAGACAAACAGGGCAAGCTTTTGGAGCTTCCTTACCAATATGAATATGTCCACAGTTTGTACATATCCATTGGATATCTTCATTTCTTCTAAATAAAGTACCTTCTTCTAAATCAGTAGCATATCTACCAAATCTATCACCATGAACTTTTTCTATTTCAGCTATATTTTCAAATAATTTAGCTATAGCTTCAAAACCTTCTTCACGTGCTGTTTTTCCAAAGTTTTTATATACATCATCCCACTCTTGAAGCTCATTATGTTGTGCAGCTTTAAGGTGTTGAGCTGTCTTATCATATAAATCTACAGGATATGCTCCTGATATACTTATATTTTCTCCAGCAAATTCTTTTAATTTAGTAAAAAATTGTTTTGCATGTGACTTTTCTTGGTCAGCAGTATAATTAAATAAAGATTCTATTATATATAATCCTTCTTTTTTTGCTACAGATGCAGAAATATTATATCTATTTCTAGCCTGGCTTTCACCTGCAAAAGCTCTTAATAAATTTTCTTTAGTTTTACTGTCTTTTAAATTCATATTATACCTCTCTATTAACAATAAATTTTTACAATATTTGATTCTTTTTATTTATTATTCCAAGACGAGATATAATTATGCTCAATTTAGTCAGCATTTTTGAAATTATTATTGATTTTTTTTAAGATTCTAAGGAATTCTTGCTTTTCCTTTTCTGTAATGTTACAGTAGGCTGTTTCTTTAACTTGCGATGAAATACTATTGAATGTATCCTCTATTAGCATTGCTTTTTCTGTAAGTTTTATATATGTAATACGCTTATCACTATCGCACTTTTGTCTTTCTATATATCCGAGGTTTATAAGTTTATTAACTAATACTGTAACAGTAGATTTGTCTTTTCCTATTTTAGTTGCAATTTCTTTCATTGTAAGTATTCCATTATTTTCATAAAGTGCAGTGAGTATATTTCCATGTGTAGGCAACAATTCATTTAAACCATTTTTATTGAGTCTATTTTCAATGAATTTAAGCATATTAGCTTTTGTTTTACTTATAAAATGTATGATATATTTATCTTCCATAAATTAATCTCCAATCTTTAAATTATTTGAAGTGCTTTGAAATAAAAAGCAGTTTGACATAAAACTATTTTTCAACTATAATTAGTTTAACATAAAACTAAATGTATTGGGAGGAAATTTATGAGTAAAAATTTTAAATCACTATATATTACAGAAGAAGAAGGAAGTTTTAAGAGAAATATAATAGAAAGAGATATAGATGTACTACCAGAAGGAGATGTTCTAATAAAAGTAAGATATTCTTCATTAAATTACAAGGATGCACTTTCAGCAAATGGAAATAAGGGTGTCACTAGAAAATATCCTCATACTCCAGGAATAGATGCATCTGGTGTAGTAGAATTTAGTAGTTGTGATGATTTTAAAGTTGGGGATGAAGTTTTAGTAACAGGTTATGATTTAGGTATGAATACATCTGGAGGTTTTTCAGAATATATAAGAGTTCCTTCTAATTGGGTTGTCAAACTTCCAAATAATCTTTCTTTAAAAGAAGCAATGGATTATGGTACAGCAGGATTTACAGCAGCTTTATCTGTATATAAATTTGTAAATACTGTAGACAAAGATATGGGAGATGTACTAGTTACTGGTGGTACTGGAGGAGTTGCTGTGATTGCAACTAAAATATTAGTTAAATTAGGCTATTCAGTTGTGGTTTCAACAGGAAAATTGGAAGAACAAAAAGAAACATTATTAAAGCTAGGAGTTAAAGATGTTATACATAGATCAGAAGTAGATGATAATTCAGGGAGACCTCTACTTAGACCAAGATGGGCTGGAGTAATAGATACAGTAGGAGGAAATACTTTATCAACAGCAATAAAGACAACTAATTATTGTGGAGCAGTTACAACATGTGGTAATGCAGGTGGAATTGATTTTACAAGTTCAGTATATCCATTTATATTAAAAGGTGTTACTTTATATGGTATAGATTCTGTAGAATGCCCAATGAATTTAAGATTAAAAATATGGGATTTATTATCAAATGAATGGAAGCTAGAAGATTTAGATGACATGGTATCTGTAGTATCATTAAATGAATTGAGTAAGAGTATAGATTCAATAATAGAAGGAAAGCATGTAGGAAGAACAGTAGTTGATTTAGGTTTGTAGTTAAGGTTAGGTTTATAGTTAAGTTAACTAATGTTGAATATATAATTGATTTTTAATATATAGTTAAATAAGTTTTAATGTAAAACTATAATATCAAATCATAAAATAAAAAATGAGATGTCTTAAATTTATTTTATTTAAGAGTATCTCATTTTAATTTTTATGTAAAAAACTTATGTAAAGCTTTTGGATAAAAAGACTATTCGTGAACAATTAATTCAAATACATCAGGTCTTGAATAGTGACCTTCTGAATCAAAATCTAGTCTACTAAGAACTATTTGTTCTAAATCTAAATCAGCTATTAATACTTCTTCTTTATTGAAAACAGGACCTGCTACATATTTTCCAAAAGGGTCAACTATACAACTTCCACCTGGACACATAATCTCTGGTTCTGCATCAAGTTCTCTATAATAGTTAAGGTCAGTTGGGTACATATTTTTTTCAACATATTGATTGCATCCAATAACGAAGCATCTTCCTTCTAAAGCAATATGTTTCATAGTTGATTGCCACTCTTCTCTTGAATCAGCAGTAGGAGCTATATAAAGTTTTACACCTTTAGCATAAAGAGCTGTTCTAGCTAATGGCATATAGTTTTCCCAACAAATTAATGAACCCATTTTTCCATATGGAGTATCAACAACTGTAAGAGTGCTTCCATCACCTTCACCCCAAATGCATCTTTCTGTTCCTGTAGGTTTAAGCTTTCTATGTTTACCAATAAGTTTACCTTCTGGTGAGAAAAATAAGTTTGTGCAATAAAGAGTGCAATTTATATCGTTTCCATCTCTTTCTGTTATTCCCATTGATAGATATACCCCTGCTTCTTGGGCCGCTTTTCCTAATAAATCTGTTGTAGCACTAGGTACTGGTACAGAATTATCATAGTATCTTTTCCAATCTTCTCTACCTTTCATTGTTCTACTTCCAACAACAAATCCAAATGAAAGTCCTCTTGGATATGCAGGTATAAATGCTTCTGGGAAAACTACTATATTTGCCCCTTTTCTACCAGCTTCTTTAATTAATTCTAATGCTTTTTCAACAGTTTTATCTAAGTCCATTATAATTGGTGATGCCTGAACAACGGCAATTCTTACATTTTTATTTTCTTTGTTCATAAAAACCTCCTAAAAAATATTTGAATTTGTTGATTTCAACAGATTACATCAAGTTTTATTTGAGAAAAAAGTATCTTATCTTGTAAATAATGATGCAACTGTATATTTAAAATGATACATCATGATTTAGCAAATTACAATTATACAAAAAAATAATTCATGCTAAGTATCTTCTTCTATAAGCATATAATAATTCTTTATATTAATTATAATGACTATTAAATTATCATATTTATAATGAATAGTATTTATTTCTTGGTGAACAATAATTAAAAATGAGATTTTCATATATTAATATATGAAAAAATAAGCTTAATGAAATACGAATAATTAATTAGAAAACAATAAAATAAATTTATCAAAATAGAGCAGGATGAAAAAGGAAATAAAACTGTAAAAAATATAAAGTATTTATATAAATTTATAGAGTTTATACATCAGTTTAAGGAGAATTTTATGAAAGAAAAAATTTATTATAATGGAAATATCATTACAATGGAAGATTCAATATGTGGAGATGCTATTCTTATAAAAGATAAAATAATAAAAAAAATAGGAACAAAAGAAGAAATTTTAGTTTTAAAAAATGATGAAACAGAAGTCATAGATTTACAGGGAAAAACATTGATGCCTTCCTTTATAGATTCACACAGTCATTTGACAGCTTTTGCTACTACACTAAGATTAGTTCCTTTAGAAGATGCAACTAGCTTTAAAGATATAGTAAAGAAAATACAAGATTTTAAAGATTCAAAGGATATAAAAAAGGGTGAATGGATAATTGGGTTTTCCTATGATAACAATTTTTTAGAAGAAAATATGCATCCAGATAAAGATTTATTAGATAGTGCGTCTTTAGAAAACCCAATACTAATTTCACACGCTTCTGGTCATATGGGAGTTGCAAATACTTTAGGATTAAAAAAATTAGGTGTTACTCATGAAACACAAGACCCAGAAGGAGGACATATAGGCAGAGTCAAAGGGAGTAAAGAGCCAAATGGATATTTGGAGGAAAATGCATTTTTTAAAGTATCCTCTAAAATAAAACAACCATCATTAGATGAAATTTGTAATCTAATTGAAAAAGTACAAGATATTTACTTAAGTTATGGTATTACAACAGCGCAAGAAGGATTAATGGCAGATAATCAATTTAATCTTTTAAAATTAATGTCAAATCAAAATAGACTAAAAATGGATATTGTAGGATATATAGATTTAAAAAATAGTAAATCTGTGAAAGATGATAATAAAAATTTTGTAAAGAAATATGTAAATAGATTTAAAATAGGAGGATATAAGATATTTTTGGATGGTTCTCCTCAAGGAAAGACAGCATGGTTAACGAAACCATATGAAAATTCAGAAGATGGTTATCGTGGGTATCCTATATATAAAGATGAGGAAGTAGAGAAACTTATAAAAATTTCAGTAGAAGAAAAAATGCAACTTTTAACTCATTGTAATGGAGATGCAGCAGCAGACCAACTAATAAATTCATTTGAAAAAGTTATAAAGGAAAAAAATATCAAAGATGATATGAGACCTGTGATGATACATGCTCAAACTGTAAGAGAAGACCAAGTTGATGAAATGAAAAAAATAAACATGATACCATCATATTTTGTAGCTCACACATACTACTGGGGAGATATTCATATTAAAAATCTTGGAGAAGGTAGAGCATTCAAGATTAGTCCTCTTAAAACAACTATAGAAAAAGGTTTGATTTATACTTTACATCAAGATACACCTGTAATAGCACCTAATATGCTTGAAACAATATGGTGTGCGGTTAATAGAATTACAAAAAAAGGAGTATTGATAGGTGAAAATGAAAAGATAAGCCCATTGGAAGCTTTAAAGGGTGTTACTATAAATGCGGCATATCAATATTTTGAAGAAGATAAAAAGGGTTCAATCAAAGAAGGTAAACTAGCTAATTTAATAATACTAGATGAAAATCCACTTACAGTTGACCCTCTTAAAATAAAAGATATTAAAGTTTTACAAACAATAGTAGAAGGGGAAGTATTATATTCATTAAAATAGATATGAATTATATTATTTTAGAGATTGTGTAAAAATATTGCGTAAAAAAATATTATGTAAAAATAAAATCTAATCTAATAAAATAGGTAGAATTAATAATATTATATATGACTGAATGGTTAGCTTATTAGGTCTAAAGGGTCATTGCCATAATTTTATTAATTCTACCTTGAAAATTTATATTTTTAGGACACTACTATGTAGATTACCTTACTTTCAACTTCATTTGGATTTCCCCACTTATGTCTCATACCAAAAGGTATTTTTACACTATCACCTTCATTTAATTCAAATATATCATCTTCCAAACTAAGCTCAACACTTCCTTTAAGTATATAAGCAACTTCGTCTCCAGAATGCCCATTTTTTTCTACATAAAGTCAATTTTCTGCCTATACTTGAATTACTAATTAAAATCCTCCTATTCTAAAATCTGACAAAGAGTATATAAAGAATTATATCATAAGGTAAAAAAATTTATATAAAAATTGATAACTATATAAGATTGATAAAGAAAAAGTCAAAATAGATAATTGATTGCTAAAATTAGTATAATTATAATGAAAGTAAAAGTAAGGTTAATGATAAAAAGTTAAATAATATTAATTTAATTAAATATAATTTGACAATATGTAAAAAAGTGAGTAAAATATAACTAAATAAAAATAATAGGTTCGGATAAGACAGAAAAAGATTTCTTAACCTTAAGCAAATATACTATTATCAAAGTTAACTGAGATTAAGAGATAACATCCAATCTTAAAGTATTGAGGAGGAAAAAATGCTTGATATAAAAAGAATAAGAGAAAACTTAGATTGTATAAGGAAAGCAATGGAAAGAAGGGGTGAAAAAGCCTTTAATCTTGATGAAGTAGTTAAGTTAGATGATGAAAGAAGAAAAATTCTTCAAGAAGTTGAGGTTATGAAAAATGAGTTAAATATTGCATCTAAAAATATACCAAATCTTATAAAAGAAGGTAAAGATGTAGAAGATGAAAAAGCTAAACTAAAAGAGTTATCTGACAAGATTAAAGTTATAGACCAAAATCTTAAAGATGTAGAGGACAAGATGGAATATTTGTTAATGAGAATTCCAAATGTACCACATCCAGAAGTACCACAAGGGGAAACTGATGAAGATAATGTTGAAGTGAGAACTTGGGGTAAGACGACTAGCTTTGATTTTGAATCTAAAGCTCATTGGGAAATAGGAACTGAGTTAGGTATACTTGATTTTGAAACAGCTGGGAAAATAACTGGTTCAAGATTCACTCTTTATAAGGGATTAGGAGCTAGATTAGAAAGGGCATTATTAAATTTTTATCTAGATACAAATACAACAGTAAATGGATACACAGAAATTATTCCACCATTTATGGCAAATAGAAATAGTTTTTTGGGTACAGGGCAACTACCTAAGTTTGAAGAGGATATGTTCAAGATAGAAGGATTAGATTACTTTTTAATTCCAACATCAGAAGTTCCCTTAACTAATATACATGCTAATGAAATACTTAAATTTGAGCAATTACCAATAAATTATACGGCATATACTCCTTGTTTTAGGTCAGAAGCTGGTTCTGCTGGAAGGGATACAAGAGGTTTGGTAAGACAACATCAATTTAATAAAGTAGAAATGGTAAAAATAGTAGCACCAGAAGAATCTTACAATGAATTAGAAAAATTAACTAATAATGCTGAGACTATGCTACAATTATTAAACTTACCATATAGAGTAGTAAAAATATGTACAGGTGACTTAGGTTTTACAGCTTCTTTTAAATATGATGTAGAAGTTTGGATGCCAAGCTACAACAGATATGTTGAAATTTCATCTTGTTCAAACTGTGAAGATTTTCAAGCTAGAAGAGCTGGAATAAAATTTAAAAGAGATAAAAATTCTAAAGCCGAATATGCACATACATTAAATGGTTCTGGATTGGCTATTGGAAGAAGTGTAGCGGCTATATTGGAAAATTACCAACAAGCGGATGGTTCTGTAATAGTTCCAGAAGTTTTAAGACCATATATGGGTGTTTCTGTTATTAAATAATAATTGAAATATATACTTTAAATAATAAAGTAAGCTATAAATAATTTAAAAAATAATAATTAATATAATAATGTGTACAAACTAATGAATATTGATATAGTATAGCTATCATATGAAAGAGTATGTGCACATTTTTATTTACTAATTTATTTAAAGATAAATGAATATAAATAATCTATAAACAGAAAGGGTTTTTTTATGAAAATTCAAAATACTGAGTGGGGATATATTGAATGGAAACATACTTATGATGAGAATAACCCAAAACAAGCTATGAATATATACATTGCAGTTACCATGCCAGGTAAAAAACATTTTAATCATGTTCATTATGGGCAAGAACAGATGATATATATTTTAGAAGGAGAGGGATTGTATATTATAAATGGAGTTTGGAAGCCATTTTCCCAAGGTATGATTTTTTATATAGAATCTGGTAGCACACATGAGTCTATAAATACAGGAGATAGACCAATAAAAGAGCTTATTGTTTCCAATAATGTAGATGATGTAGGAGAGAGTGAAGTTATAGATATTAATCCTAATAATTATTTGAAGAAGACTTTAATAAATTATAGCGAAAGTACTTTAAATTTGTATGCGGCTGTAGAATCAATTCGTGGTCAATTTATAGACCCATTTAGAATTCCATTGATTATATATGATGATTCATGGAATATAGTTTTAAAAAATCCTTATTTTCCACTATTTTGTTTTGAAAAATGTAATCCTATGAAATTTCCTCAAAATTGTGATTGTATGAATCAAAAAAGTAGCAACCAATTTGTATGTAAGTATGGGATAACTATATATAATATACCTATATTATACAAAAATAATAGTATAGGTGTTATAAGAGGAGGATATGTATTATTATCTGATTTAAATTTAGATACAACACATAGTAATTTATATGATATACCAGAAGGTGCTGCTAGAAGTATAAAACGTCTTTTGAAACAAATATCTAAAAACATAATAAATTTTTGTTCATTTAATGATATAAGAAAGGATTTACAGGAAAAAGAGAAAACTATTGCAAGAACATATCACTATGGAGAACAACTTGAAATGAATTTAAAGGTAGCTCAAGATATGGTTACTAACTTAAGAATAAATCATCATTTTTTATTTAATACTCTAAATTCAATGGCAAGCATAGCACTTGATGATGGTAGTTATGATTTGTATAGTGCAATAATAGATTTATCAAAAATGTTTAGATATACAATGAGGTCTGATTTACGATTTGTAGAATTAGAATCTGAAATATTATATATTAAAAATTATTTGAATTTACAGAAATTGCGTTATGGAGATGAACTTAAAGTAAAGTACCTTATTCCAAGGAAGCTATATAACCTTTCTGTACCTTTTAACTTTATGCAACCTATTGTAGAGAATGCATTTACACATGGGTTTAGAGATATTGATTCAAAAAAGAGAATAGAAATAATTGCTAGAGTAGATTCCCAGTATGCTATTATAGAAATTCATAATAATGGAACTATCTTAGAAGAAAATAGTATAGACAAAATAAAGGCAGGTATTCGTAGTAATAATGGTCATGGTTTGTCTCTAATATATACAAAATTTACATCTGCTTATGGAAATAATTTTGATATGGATATAAAGTCAAGTGATAATGAGGGGACTTACATAATGATTAAAATTCCTATTGAAAATTATAAGGAGTATGTATAGAACTTATATAAAATTAATAAGTTTTATAAATATTAAGAAATATATTAGATGTTTTTATGTTGTTTTATATATCTTGCTTTTTTATATTATTAAGCTAAAAGGGAGGAATTCTCATGAGAAGAGCACTAATAATAGATGATGAAGAAGCTGTTCTAAAAATAATAACACACTTTATAGAAATGAAAGATATGCCAATAAAAATTGTTGATAAAGCAACATCCGGCGATGAAGCAGTAGAGAAAATAATTGATTTAGAGCCAGACATAGTTTTTATAGATATTCAAATGCCAATATACAATGGGTTAGAAGTAATAGAAAAAACATCTTACCTATCTAAAAAAATAAATTTTGTAGTAATAACTGCTTTTGACTATTTTGAATATGCTCAAAAAGCTTTGAGATTAAATGTGAAAGATATACTCCTTAAACCATTAGATATGAAAGAATTTACTAAGTCTGTAGAAAAGATTATCGGATATCAATATACTAATAATGATTTATTAAATGAAATACTGGAATATATAAATCTAAATTATAGTGATGACTTAAAGTTAAATGATTGTGCTAAATTATTTTTAACCAATCCATCTAATATATCTAGGATTTTTAAAAGTAATTTGAATACGACTTTTATATCATATCTAAATCATATAAGAATAGAAAAATCTATTGATTTACTTGAAAATACTACAAAAAGTATAAATGAGATTGCAGAAATAGTTGGATATAATAGTCTGAATAACTTCTATAAAAACTTTAAGATAGAAAAAGGAGTAACTCCAAAAGTTTATAAATTGAATACTAAAAATCGAAATTGATAAATAAAAAGTCAATATAGATAATTGTTTGAATATGTCTGAGTAAGTATACTTTAATTATAATAAAAATTAAAGCGCTTTAAATATATTTAATAATATTAAACCTTATAAAAGCTGTACCTATTTATATAAAAAAATATATATAAATAAAAATAAAAAGATATAAAAATAAAAAAGTAAGTCAAATACTATTCTGAAAAGACAGAATTTTCATTTAATTTACTATGAATTTATATTTGTTAAAGAAGGTAACTTTATAATGGAGGTAATTTAATATGTCAGACAAAGTCAATGTGAAAAATATTATCTGTATTGCGGGTGCTTATTTAGCAACAGCAATTGGTTCTGGATTTGCTACTGGTCAAGAAATACTCCAATTTTTTGCCTCACAAGGGTATATGGGGCTGATTGGGGCGTTAATATCAATGGTGTTATTTTCATTTCTTGGTGCTGAAGTTATAACTAGAGGTAGAGAATTAAAACTTAAAGAACCAACAAGAATTTACACTTTTTATTGTGGGAAGATTTTAGGAAAATTTTACGAATGGTTTAGTCCAATATTTTTATTTGGGATTCTTATAGTAATGATTTCAGGTGCAGGCTCAACTTTAACTGAATATTATGGTATAAATCCTTATTTTGGAAGAGTGTTGATGGCTGTTGCTACCTTGATTACAGTATCTATGGGTCTAGAAAAATTAGTAAGTATACTTGGTCGTATTGGACCAGTGATAGCAGTATTTACAATTGCTGTTGGATTAATAAGCTTATTTAAGCATTTTGATGGTTTATCTATGGTTGGAGAAGCTATGAAAAATATTGAAGTTACAAAAGCATCAGAAAGTCCAATCATTTCAGGTGTAATATATAATACATTAAATATTATTGTAATGATTGTCTTTTTAACAGGAATGGGAGCTTCTATTGAAAGTAAAAAGGATGCTTTCTGGGGAGGTTTATTAGGTGGAGTTGTATTTATGACTGCTGGTATAGTTATGTATTTGGCTATGATTTCAGATATAGGAAACTTGTACATGAAAGAAATACCATCACTTTATTTAGCGGATAATATAGCTCCTATTATAGGTGTATGTTTCTCAGTTGCACTTATATTAGGTATTTATACAACAGCTGTTCCACTTTTATGGTCTGTAACTAATAGAATTGTTGAAGATGAGCATCCTAAATTTAAATTGGTAACAACAGTAATAGCTATTTTAGCTTGTATAGGTGGATTTTTACCATTTGGTAAACTAGTAAATATTTTATATCCATATACAGGTTATATGGGACTTTTAATTTTAGTTTGTATGGTATATAAAGCAATTACATGTAGACAGAAATCAACACAAAGTCAGGAATAGAGCCACTTATTAATATTTTCTAGTTAAAGAAACTTTTTATATAATCTGAATTTAAAAAGTCAAAATAGTTAAATAAATTGCAAAATATGATAATATATTTAATTAAAATAATATAGTAAAATATATATATAAACAAAATTAAATTTATAAAAACTATCTTTATAAATATTAGTAACTTATATAATTTGTAGTTAAATTAGCAAAAAATCAAAAAATAAAATTTTGGAGAGGTGTTAGTATGCATGAACTTATTTTAATCTCAGAAAAGTATAAAGAAGATATTTTAGATTTTTTTACAGATATTCATATGCACCCCGAATTAAGTTTTAAAGAATTTAGGACTACAAAAGCTATAAAAAATTTATTAGTAAGTTTAGGTATAGAGATATTAGACCTGGGAATGGAGACAGGAGTAGTAGGATTATTAAAAGGAAAGTATGATGGTCCTACAGTAGCATTAAGAGGCGATATTGATGCTTTACCAATATATGAAGAGGTTGATATTGAATACAAATCAAAATATGATGGTATAATGCATGCATGTGGACATGATATACATACATCTTGCCTTGTAGGATGTGCATATGTATTGTCTCACATTAAAGATAGTCTCCATGGAAATGTAAAGTTTATATTTCAACCAGCAGAAGAAGTCAATAAAGGTGCGAAGATGCTAGTTGAACGAGGAGTAATGGAAAATCCAAAAGTTGATGCTATATTTGGTCTTCATAATCACCCAGATATACCTTGTGGAAAAGTGGGTGTTAAGTTAGGTGGATTAATGGCAGCAGTAGATACTATTAGGATAGAAGTAAATGGTTTTGGAGGTCATGGAGGTATACCAAATAGAACAATAGATCCTATAGTAGCATCAAGTGCAATTATAATGGGTATTCAAACCATAGTAAGCAGAAACATAAGTCCATTAGAACCAGCTGTTATATCAATAGGTACTATAAATGGAGGAACTGCAAATAATGTAATTTCAGAAAATGTAGATATGACAGGGACATGTAGAAGCTTTAGTAATGAAGTACGAAAGAAAATATCTGAAAATTTGGAAAATATAGTTTGTGAGATAGCTCGTGGATATCAAGCAACTGCAAAGCTAGATTATTTATTTGATCTACCAGCCGTTATAAACAGTAAAGAGATGTATACAATAGCTTGTAAGTCTGTGTGTGATTTGTATTCAGAAGATGCTATAGTTGATCCAATACCTTCTACAGGAGGAGAAGATTTTTCTATATTTATGGAAAAAGCACCAGGATTTTTTTACTGGTTAGGAGTAGGCAACAAAGAACAAGATTGTATGTATCAGTGGCATAATCCTAAATTTAAAGCTGATAAAAATTCTATATTAGTAGGCACAAATGTACTATGTCAGTCTGTTATAAATTATATGGATAAATTAAAAAAATAAAATTTAAGATAGAGCATTTCTGGAGATAAAGTTTATGGGGGTGATTAGTTTGAGGAAAATTAATTCACAGGAAAAAAACAAAGATAGTGGATTATTGATGAGAGCATTAAATGTTGTAGAGAGAGCAGGAAATAAACTTCCAGACCCAGTAACCATATTTTTATTACTATGCATAATTGTTTTAATATTGTCAGCAGTTATATCTAGTTTAGGAGTAGAAGAAATACATCCTTCTACAAAAGAAGTTGTAAAGGTAGTAAATCTACTAGAGAAAGAGCAGATTCAATCATATTTAGGTAGTATAGTTACAAACTTCCAGTCATTTGCTCCATTAGGATTAGTATTGGTTACAATGCTTGGAGCAGGTGTTGCTGAGAAATCTGGATTTATGGAAGTGTTAATGAAAAAGGGGATAAGTAAAGTTCCGCAAAAACTTGTAACTGTAGCAATTGTATTTGCAGGTATGTTATCACATACAGCAGCAGATGTAGGATTTATAATATTACCACCACTTGCAGCACTTGTGTTTTTAGGAATTGGAAGACATCCTCTTGTAGGTATGTTTGCAGCTTTTGCAGGTGTTGCAGGGGGATTTGCAGCAAATGTTATGCTTAGTACTACAGATGTATTGTTAGCTGGGTTTACAATACCAGCAGCTCAAATGATGGACCCATCTTACCAAGGTAATCCAGCAATGAACCTTTATTTTGCTTTTATATCAGCGATAGTTTTAACTTTTGCAGGAGCATTTGTAACTGAAAAATTTATAGCTCCTCGTTTTTCAAAATATAATGATTCAACAAATGATAAGGATATACAGAAATTGAGTGAACTTGAAAATAAGGGTATAAAGTACGCTTTATTATCATTGTTAGTTGTAGTAGTAGTGATAGTTGCCTTATGCATAGGTGAAAATGCATTTATGAAAGATCCAGAAACTGGTTCTATATTATCTAGTAATGCACCTTTAATGAAAGGTATAGTTCCAATAATTACTATTATATTTTTAACTCCAGGATTAGTGTATGGAAAAGTAAGTAATAAGATAAAGAATGACAAAGAATTAGTGTCTATGATGGGCAGTAGTATGAGTGATATGGGAGGGTATATAGTCCTAGCATTTATAGCATCTCAGTTTATTAATTTATTTAATCTTAGTAACTTAGGAACAATTTTATCAATAACAGGGGCAAAAGCTTTAGCAGAATCGGGCATACCTAGTTATGGATTGATAATAGGATTTATATTATTATCTGGATTTATCAATTTATTTGTCGGAAGTGCTTCTGCAAAATGGGCAATTCTAGCACCTATATTTGTTCCTATGTTTATGTTACTAGATTTTAATCCAGCATTAACTCAAATAGCTTATCGTATTGGAGATGCTTCAACAAATCCAATAAGTCCACTTTTCCCATATTTCCCAGTAATATTAGCTTTTGCTAGAAAGTATGATAAAGATATAGGTATAGGTACTGTCATATCGAATATGATTCCATACTCAGTAGTATTTACATTAATAGAAATAATAATATTATTACTATTCATGGGCATTGGCATACCATTAGGACCTGGTGGAGGAATATCTTACATTTTATAGACCTTTATAATAAATTTATTAATAAAGATTAAACTAAAAAAAATATACTTTAATTAAGAGGAGGATTATTATGTTAAAAACAACAAAAATTTCAGACCCAGAGTTATATAAGATTGTAGCTGATGAGTTGGTTAGACAAGAGCATAATATTGAGATGATAGCTTCTGAAAGTACAGCACCAACAGAAGTACTTGAATTAAGTGGATGTGTATTTACAAATAAAACAGAAGAAGGCTATCCAGGGGCTCGTTTTCAGGCAGGCTCTGAAGAAGCAGATAAACTTGAAACTCTAGCAATAAAACGTGCAAAAGAAATATTTGGAGCAGAACATGTAAATGTACAGCCTTACTCAGGTTCCACAGCCAATTATTGTGTATATTCAGCAATATTAAAACCAAATGATACTGTTTTAAGTATGCGTCTTGACCAAGGGGGACACTTAACACATGGTAGTACAGTAAACTTCTTACATGATATTTATAAATATGAATTTTATGGGGTTGATTCAAATACTGGTCGTATAGATTATGATGCTCTTGAAGCGAAGGCAAAAGAGTGTAAACCAAAACTTATAATTGCAGGAGCAAGTTCATATCCAAGGTTGATAGATTATGAAAGAATCTCAAATGTTGCAAAAGAAGTAGGAGCTTATTTTATGGTAGATATGGCTCATGTTGCAGGTTTGGTGGCGGCAAAAGTAATACCTAGTCCTGTACCTTATGCAGATTTTGTTTCTTCATCTACAACAAAAACTTTCTGTGGACCAAGAAGTGGTATTATACTTTGTAAAGCTGAACATGCAAAGAAGCTTGATAAAGGTGTTTTCCCAGGGACATTAGGTTCTATACATCTTAACACAGTTGCAGCAAAAACGTTTTCGCTATTGTATTTAGGGACAGATGAGTTTCGTAAGATAATGGAGCAAGTAGTAGTGAATGCTAAAACTTTGGCAGCTGAACTTATTTCTCATGGATTTAGTATAGTAAGTGGTGGAACTGATAATCATATAGTAATGGTTGATTTAAGAAGTAAAAATTTGACAGGAAAGCAATTTGAAAAGGCTCTTGAATATGTAGGAATAACAGTTAACAAAAATGTTATACCTGATGACCCACAATCACCATTTGTAACTAGTGGTGTTCGTATTGGTCTTACATCAATATCTCAAAGAGGTCTTAAAGAAAAAGAAGTTGTACAAATAGCAGGAATAATGAATAAGGTATCAGAAAATATTGATAATAAAGAAGTATTAGATGAATGTAAAGTAGAAGCTCAGGAACTTATAGCTAAATTCCCATTGTACCCAGAAGGATATTTTGAAGATTAAGTATATTGATTTATATAGCTCATAACCTATAAAGCCTATAACATAAAACCTAATAATATATAACCACTATAAGGTGTTGATTAATCAACACCTTATTTTTTTTGAAAAGTAATATACAAGCTATCATAAGCATATAATTCTCTATAGATAATTAACAAGGGGGATAAAGTTATGAGGTATTATAATAAACCTACCAAAGAAGTCTTAAAATACTTAAAGACAAATCCAGAAGTTGGACTTGCTGATAATGAGGTAGAAGAAAGGAAACTTAGATATGGATTAAATGAATTTACGATAAAAGAAGGACGAACATTTTGGGACGAGTTGGGAGAAAGTCTGACAGAGCCAATGATATTAATTCTCCTGGGGGCAGCAGTAATAAGTTCTTTTGTAGGAGAACTTCATGATGCATTAGGGATTTTAGGGGCTATTTTTATTGGGATTTCCATAGGTATAATAACCGAAGGAAAATCCAAAAAGGCAGCTCATGCCTTATCAAAATTAACAGAAAACATAGAAGTAAAAGCACTTAGAAATGGTAAGATAATTAAAATATCAAAAGACAATTTAGTTCCTGGAGATATTGTATATATAGAAACTGGAGATATGATACCAGCAGATGGGAGACTTATACAGTCTATAAATTTAAAGCTTAGAGAAGATATGCTTACAGGAGAGTCTGATGATGTAGCTAAAAATGCTGATGCCATATTAGATATGGAAGTAGTTTATTCTAAAACAGAAATAATTGAACAAGATACAATACCTGCAAAGCAAATAAATATGGTATTTGGAGGAACTCTTGTAGCATATGGTAGAGGAATAATGGTTGTTACTTGTATTGGTGATAAAACGGAGATGGGCAAGATAGCACAAAATTTATCAAATGAAGAACAGCAAACTCCGTTACAAATTAAATTAGGTAAGTTAGGTGCTAAAATAGCAGGTATATCAGGTGTAATAGCTACATTATTATGTATGTTTATGATTATACAAATGCAAAGAAGAGGTCTGCTAATTTTAGATACAAGCAGTATTTTATCTTTTTTACAATCATTAGAGCCTGCTAAAAATGCATATATGGTTTGTATTGCTTTAATAGTTGCAACAGTACCAGAAGGTTTGCCAACTATGATAAATATTACTTTAGCCATAACAATGCAAAAGATGGCAAAGATAAATGCATTAGTAACAAAGAAAGAAGCCTGTGAAACTATAGGTTCTGTTTCTGTAATATGTTCTGATAAGACTGGCACTTTGACACAAAATAAAATGATGGTAGAAGTAGCTTATATTGATGGTAAATATGTAAGTGGTGGAGAATATAAGAGTAATAGCTATTTTGAAGAAAATTGTATAGTAAACTCAACAGCAGATATAGAAAAAGAAGAAAATTCATTTAAATATATAGGAAGTGCAACAGAGTGTGCATTACTTTTATACCATAATGATAAAGATTATACTGAAATGAGAAAGCAAACTTATTTAATCTCACAAATACCATTTAGCTCAGAAGAAAAGAAAATGTCGACATTAATTCGTCAAGATGACTCAGATATATTGCTTTCAAAAGGAGCTCCAGAAGTATTACTGAAGAAATGTTCTTATGTACAGCAAGGTAAAAATATTGTTCCAATAACTCCAAGAATAGAAAAAAGTATTTTAGATGAAATTAGAAAGTTACAAATTAAATCTATGAGAACCTTAGGGTTTGCCTACAAAAAAATGACTAAATCTCGCACAGAGGTAGCAATAACATCAGAAGGAGAATTGAATTTAATAGGAAATCCAAGAGGCTATGAAAAAGAAGAAAATTTAATTTTTAGCGGATTTGTAGGAATAGTAGACCCACTAAGAGAAGGTGTTAAAGATTCTATTGATAAAGCTTTTAGTGCTGGGGTAGATGTAAAAATGCTTACAGGGGATAACATCAATACAGCTACTGCTATTGGAGATGAGTTAGGGCTATTAAATGATGGAAAAAAAGCTGTCGAAGCTACTTATATAGATGTGCTTACAGATGAAGAATTAAGAAAAGAAATCAAGGGAATATCAATCGTTGCAAGAAGCAAGCCAGATACAAAAATGAGAATAGTTTCAGCACTTCAAAAGAGTGGAGAAGTCGTAGCTGTGACAGGTGATGGTATAAATGATGCTCCTGCACTTAGTCAAGCAGATGTGGGAATTGCAATGGGTATTTCTGGAACAGAAGTTTCTAAAAATGCAGCTGATATAATATTGACTGATGACAGTTTCAGTACCATAGTAGAGGGAATAAAATGGGGAAGAGGTATATATGAAAACTTTCAAAGGTTTATACAGTTCCAGCTTACTGTAAATATAGTAGCATTTATAATTGCTATAATATCTCAACTTACTGGTAAAGATATGCCTTTTACCACAATACAATTATTATGGGTAAACATAATAATGGATGGTCCTCCAGCGTTAGCATTAGGATTAGAGCCTGTTAGAGATTATGTATTGAAAAGAAAACCAATAAATAGACATTCTGGAATAATAGCTAGGTCTATGTCTGTAAATATTATTATAAATGCTATCCTTATGATTACAATTGTATTTACACAATCAGCTTTCAACATATTGGGAGCAACTCCAGAAGAACAAGGTACTGTTATATTTTCCTTATTTGCATTCAGTGCTCTTTTTAATGCATTAAATTGTAGAGAATTTGGATTAAACAGTACAATACCAAATCTATTTAAAAATAAATTAGCATTACAAGTAATAGTTGTGACAGGTGTGATTCAAATAATATTTACCCAAGTATTCCAAAGTTTCTTCAATTCAGTGTCACTAGAGTTTGATATGTGGATAAAGGTAATATTATTTGCATCGACTATTTTATTATCTAATGAGATAGTTAAATTTACATTTAGAATGTTGAAAAATAATAAACTTATTAGGTCATATAAATAGAGTCTTATATTAAAAAAATACAGTATAAATTAAATAAAAACTAGCCTTGGATAGTTAGTAAGGAATACTATCCAAGACTAAGTTAATTATATACTATCTATTTTTGTTTTTTAACTTAGGTATTAATATACATTCAAAACAATTGTTTTCAACATGAGAGAAGTATATTATCATTTATAATAAATTCTTTCAAAAATAATTAGTAACTTTTTATTTAATGAAAAGAAAAAATTATTTTACATATTTCTTTATAAGTCTATATGCTTTTGGTTGAGAAATATTTAGATAGCTTGCTAGTTTATAAGAACTTTTAGTTTTACTATGTACTTTTCTTATAATTTCTCCTTCATACTCAGATAATAATTCATCTAAACTTTTATTACTAAATGATTCAGATGTGTTTCCATCAAAATCTGAATCTATATATGCAAGTGATAAAGGCAGAGAATTTATGTTTTCACTATTAGATGTTATGAGTAAGTTCTGTATCAAGTTTTCTAACTCTCTAATATTGCCTGGAAATCTATAAAGGGAAAGTTTATCTATTAATGACTTAGAGATAGTCTTATTCATATTTAGTTTATGATTGTACTTTTTAAATAGAGTATCTATAAGTAGTGGTAAGTCCTCAATACGTTCTCTAAGTGGTGGGATTTTAATGTTTACAACATTTAACCTATAATATAAATCTTCTCTAAACAGTTTTTCTTTTACAAGACCAAACAAATCCACATTAGTTGCTGAAATGATTCTAATATCAACTTTTTTTTCTTTTACACCACCAACTTGTATAAATTTTTTATCTTGAGCTAATTGGAGGAATTTAGCCTGAAGACCAGGAGGAATATCACCAATTTCATCTAAAAACAAAGTACCGCCATCTGCCAATTCTACAAGTCCAATTTTACCTTTGCTATTAGCACCTGTAAAAGCACCTTTTGTATAACCAAAAAGCTCTGACTCCAATAGTGAAGGGGATATGGTAGTACAGTTTATAGTTATAAAAGGGCCTTCTTTCCTATCACTTTTAGAGTGAATATATCTAGCTAAAGAGGTTTTTCCAGTCCCAGACTCACCTAAAATCAATATATTCACGTTTGAATTTGATATTTGGTCAACTGTTTTAAAAATAGATTTCATAGATTCACTTTTAAAAACAATATCATCAAATATATGTATTGTACTTCTATGGTACATTTCAACTTCATTTTTATACATTTCAATAGTCTTTTTTGAAGCTTCTAATTTGTCTTTTATATTGTTTAATTCTGTTATATCTCTACAATTTTCTATTATATATTCGATATCTCCATTTTCATCAAATAAAGGAGTTGCAGTAATTATCAATTTTATACCAGTTTTAGATTGTTGTTCTAATGATACCGCTTTTTTTGTTCTTATTACTTCTGTTACTGGAGTCTGAAATAAACAACCTTTTTCTTGTATATACATAACACTTTTACCTAAAACTTCATCTCTTGTTAACCCATAGTTGTTCTCAAATGATTTATTACAGTATAATGTTATTCCGTTTTTGTCACAAACTGATATCTCATCGTGTGAAAATTCTAAAATATTTTCAAAAAAATCTTTTGGATATTTCATTTTGACCTCCTCCAAATAATTAAAAATTTATAAAAAAGCATAATTTAAATTAGAAATGAATTAAAACTTGTAGAATATAAACAATAATAATTCAAAAATGAATTAAATAAGATGTAATATAATTCAAAAATAAATTATGTAAATTATAGTGTGATTCAAAAATGAATTATATAAATTATTACATAATTCAATTATGAATTGATTATATTGCTTTTTAGAAGAATAAGCAAATTTTATTTATCAGTTAAGCTTGAAAATAATAATTATAGAGTTTTCAATGTTGGCATTATAATTGCTTAAATTATATAAAGAGAAATAGTTTAAGGGGGAATTTGCATGAAAAAAGGATATATTTTAATTGGTTGTGCTGGATCATTGTTTGCAACAACTGGATTATTTTCAAGTAATCTAATAGCGAGAGGGCTTACAGTAGAACAAATTACTTTTACAAGAGCTTTTATAGGATTTCTAGTGATATCTATATACAGTGTATTAAAAAAACCAGAAGTTTTTAAAACAAGTAAAAAAGTGATAGGGCTTTCAATGTTAAGTGGAATAATATGCCAGGTAGCTTTTAATGTTTGTTACTTTAAAGCTATAAGTAGTGTAGGAATATCTATAGCTGCAGTCCTGCTTTACACTTCACCTCTATTTGTAGCATTATTTTCAAATATAGTATATAAAGAAAATATCAACAAGATGAAAAGGTTATCAATACTATTATGTTTTATAGGTGCTATAGTTGCAGTTTTAGGTGGAAGATTTGAATTTGCAGAAATAAATGTATTTGGATTCTTATTAGGTTTGGGGGCATCATTAACATATGCATGCATGCCTATAATAAATAAAGGAGCGCTAAAAGAATGCTCTAGCTTTACAATAATAATTTATGGATTCCTATTTGGTTCAATATTTATAACACCAATAGCAAAACCATGGTTAATAATATCTCATGTAACTGATATTAGTACTTTAATATTAATTATAGGAATAGGAGTTTTCCCAGCAGCACTTGCATACATATGTTATGTTGGTGGAATAGAAATGGGTATAGAACTTTCAGTTGCAGGAGTTGTAAGTTCTATAGAGTTAGTAATATCTGTTTTGATAGGATGGTTTATATTAGGAGAAGCATTCTCTTTTATAAAATTAATAGGTGTACTAATAATGATTGTATCTGCCTTAGTAGCTACTAAAGCACCAACTAAAATGCCTACTAATAAAAGTAAGAAAAATTATAGAAGTGAATGTTCAATAATGAATGAATGTTCAACCGTGAATAAGTAAAAGATTAATCTTTAAGAAAATTTTGCTAGGATAGAGTAAATTTCAGGAATTTTATATTTAAATTGTGTTATCATAAATAGTGATATAAAAATTTAGACTTGTGCATAAAATATGAAACAAGGAGGTAGTTTCGTGTTTTCAAAAATCCTAGTTAAAACATTTATTAAAGATAGTGAAAATGTCCAAAGTGCAAGTGTTAGAAACAAGTATGGTTATGTAGCAGGAATAGTAGGTATAATATCTAATTTAGTTTTATTTATAGTAAAGGTATCTATAGGTATGCTTACATCAAGTATAGCTATAATGGCAGATGCATTTAATAATCTTTCGGATATGGCATCTTCAGCAATAACTATGATAGGGTTTAAACTAGCAAGTAAACCAGCTGACAAAGAACATCCTTTTGGACATGGTAGAATAGAATATCTATCAGCATTGATAGTAGCATTTATGGTTATGTTGGTTGGACTTCAATTTGTGAAATCGTCTATAGAAAGAATAACAAATCCAGTTCCTATAAAGTTTGAATTAGTGCCACTTATACTTTTAATTGCATCTATAATGGTTAAAATATGGTTGAGCCGTTTTAATAAATTTATGGGAAATAAAATTAATTCATCAGCATTAAAAGCAGTGTCATTAGATGCTTTGGGAGATGTATTTACATCAAGCTGTGTAGTTATATCTTTTATTTTGGCGAGATTTACTAATTTGCCCATAGATGGATATGTAGGTATTGTAGTATCATTAGTAATACTTTATGCGGGATTTTCTCTTGTAAAAGATACTATAAATCCTCTTCTTGGAGAAGCTCCAGATGAAGAAATGGTCAAATCTATTTTAGAATTATTATTATCTTATGAACATATAATAGGTACACATGATTTAATAATCCATAATTATGGAGTTGGAAGATGTATTGCATCTATACATGCAGAAATTCCGTCGAATATAGATATAATGGAAATTCATGAAATTATAGATACTGCTGAGAGAGAAATATCTGAAAAGTTGGATATATATTTGGTAATTCATATGGACCCTATATGTCTTGATGATGAAGAAGTTATATCAGCAAAAAGAGAACTTGAAGAAATACTTAAGAAAAATAGTCTTATAAAATCTATGCATGATTTTAGGATAGTTGGAAAAGGAAGTAAGAAAAATTTAGTATTTGATATAGTAGTTAATCCTTATGAATTCTCCAAAGGTATGTCAGAAGAAGATTTAAAAGAAGATATAACAAAACTAGTTAAGGAGATGAATCCTGAATATAATTGTGTCATTGTTGTAGATAAAGATTTCATTTAATGATGATTAAAAAATAAAGGGAAAAAATGTAAAAAATATAGACAATAAAATATAGACATAATATAATAGATATATAACTATATTTAATTTGAATATAATAATTTTTAATTATTTTTATAAAAAAATTATAGAGACGTTGAAGTATATCCTATTACTGGGCACCTTATGGATATACAGAGTCAGTGGTGCAACCGGCTATGAATATAAATTTTATTTATTTCATAGCTTTTTTTGTATAGTTTTTTGATAAAAGAAATTAAATTATATTATGTATTTATAGAACTTTACAAAAGTGCGAATAGATTAGAGGGGAGCAATCTATATGAGGAAAGGAAATAAGAAGGCATTATTAATCAGTTTAATTATGATTTTAAGTATGATAGTTACTACAATATATCCAGCTGTATCTTATGCGTCAGAATTAGAAGGAAGTGGGTCTATCCAAAGTAATTCAAATAATTCACCAACTGGAGATGGAAAACAAGAAGAAAATAAGAAACCAGAACAGACTCCAGAAGGAGATAAACAAGAAGAAAATAAGAAGCCAGAACAAGCTCCAGAAGGAGATAAACAAGAAGAAGATAAAAAACCAGAACAGACTCCAGAAGGAGATAAACAAGAAGAAAATAAAAAGCCAGAACAAACTCCAGAAGGAGATAAACAAGAAGAAAATAAGAAGCCACAACAAACTCCAATAGAGGATGAAAATTTACTTAAAACTTTAGAAGAAGAACTTAATGAAGAGAATGAAGAGTATGGATTTGTTGTAAAAATTAATAATAATACAATAGAAACAGAGTCAATGAAAAAAATTACATTTAAATTAACTTATACTCCAACATCAAAAGGGATACAAGCAGGTGACTCAATAACTTTTAAGGTTCCAGATGTGTTTAATAAAGTTAATTTAGATTATACAAGTGAATGTTTTGATAAAACAGAGAGTAATGGAGAGTATACACTTACATTTAGAGAATTACCCAATGGTCAAAGTGTAATGCAAGGAAAAATTGGATTAGAAGCATATGTGAATAAAGTTGATGAAGAGACAAGTGCAAAAATTCATATTGAAACTACTGGAAAGATAGAAAGTGGAAGTGGAGATGTAGATATAGAAATAAAGCCTGGCGATAAAGAAGACATTGAAGAAGCTAAAGGAACACTTAAAAAGCTTGTTGAAGGAAGAGAGTCAACTACTGTATTTATGCCAGTTAAAAATAAAGATGTAAATTATAGTATACAAGTAAATGAAAAAGAGGAAGAATTAAAAGACATTACTTTATATGATGAGCTTCCTGAAGGAATGACATTAATAAAAGATTCTGTAAGTGTAGTGGCAAGCAATGGAAAAGAAGTAAGTGATTTTAATATTGAACAAGGTGAAAATTCTATTTCAGTTAATTTTGGAGACATAGACAAAGCGTATACTGTTAAGTATAAGGCTAGAATTAGTGATGAAAATGCGAAACATGGTAACAAATATAAGAATATAGCTAGATTAGAATCTGCTGGTAAGAAATTGCAAGAAGATGATGCTACTGTAAGTGTATTTGATAGGGGAAATGATTATCTTTTGACTAAGGGACATTCAGGAGCAACAAATATTACTCAAGTAGGTCAAGTAATCAACTATCAAATTTCAATAAATGATGACAAATCACCAATAAGTAATGTGGTTATAACAGATAATATACCAGAAGGTATGAGATTAACTACTGCTGGAGAAGCTGGGCATGATTTTAGAGTTGTAGAAGTTCCAATGAATGGTGGCTGGACTCCTTGGAGTAAAGAAAAAATTGCAAATAATATTTCATATAAAACAGAAGAAAAAAGAAATGAAAGTGGTCAAGTAGAAAAAGTTATAACTGGATTTACAATTAATCTTAGTGAAGAAGAAGTTGAATCAAAGTTTTTTATAGCATATACATTAAAAGTTATTAGTATTGAAGATAGTTATACAAATAGAGCTGTTCTTGATGCAAATAATAGTCAAGTAGATAAAAGAGACGAGATAAGTTTTAAGAAGAACTCTGGATTAATAAGTGCCAAAAAAGAGGTTGATAAAAAGGTATTAGATGGCAATGATAACCAAATAGTTAAGTATAAAATAAACATGTCAACCTATGGTGTTTATGATGCAGGGCAAGTAAATATTTTAGATGAAGTAAATCCAGTATTAAAAATATCTAATATAAAATACTCTGATAATCTTGAACTTAAAAAAGAAGCTGGAGATGAGAAAAATACTATAAGATTAGTAAATAAATATGAATTTAAGCAGATAAAAGAAGGTGAACCTGTACAAGGTTGGGTTACATTTGATGCAGATTTTACAGATGTAAAAGTAGGAGAGACTATACAAAATGTAGCTCAGATTAATGGTTCAAGTCCTCCTGGAGTAGAAACTACTAAACAAGGGTATGCTTTTGAAGCTAAAAAAGTAGACAGTTCAGATAAAAGTGCTCTTGAAGGTGCAAAGTTTAATTTGGAAAATACATTTGGAATAGTAGTAGTTAAGGATTTAGTTAGTAATGAAGATGGTATAATTGAATCTAGTGTCAAAAATCCAGGAACATATTATTTAGTGGAGACCATGGCTCCAAGTGGATATGAAAAATTAAAGGATAAAATAAAGGTGGAAATTGATAGAAAAAATATTGGTAAAATTGTGGATATTGGAAATATAGAAAATGTAAAACAAGAAAATATTCCAGTAAATCCACCAGTACCACCAGATACAGATGAACCAACAGTAAATCCACCAGTGCCACCAAGTACAGATAAGCCAAGTAAACCATCAAGACCATCTGATACAGAGGAAGCAACAATAAATCCACCAGTACCACCATCAGAAAATGTGGTAAATCCACCAATACCAGAGGTAGTAAATCCATCAATACCACCATCAGAAGATGCAATAGAAAAGCCTGTTAAACAAATTGTTCCAATACCAGAGGTAGTAAACCCACCAGTGCCACAGGAAAAGAATAATACAGGAAAAGATAATACTGTAGTAAATCCACCAGTGCCACCAAAGACAGGGGATAGTACTACAATTACTGTAGAAATACTTTTGGGGTTAGGAGCTATTGTAGGACTTATTATATTGAGAAGAAAGAAAAATATCAATTAGACCCTAACATTATAAAAATATAAGTAATATTAAAAAATATCTTCTAAAACAATATTATTAAGTGCGAATATTGTTAGAAGATATTTTTTTTTGGAGTATTATGTAAAAAAATAATCGTTTTTTAGAAAAAAAATCCAGAAAACTATAGACAAAGAGAAGGATATAAGATATAATATAAATATAAAATTAAATGAGGCAAAACTAGGGAAACCTAGTCACGCAAAGCTATAGGGGCTAAAGTTTAAGTAAACTATGCCAGCCAGTTGCCGAAAAGAGTAAAAATTTCTTTTTGTATATACAAAGATACTCTTGGGTATCTTTTTTATTTTGAAATTTATTACTCCCGGCCTAACTCAAAGGAGGGAATAATATGAAAACAAGTAAAAAATTATTAATCGCTATAATATCAATATTCTTAATAAGTTCAGTTCCAGTAAGTGCACATGCAGATAGTGCAACTTTACAAAACAATAAAGAAACACTTAGTCAAATAGTGGTTCTTCCAAGTGGAAATTACGATAAAAATGAAGCTAATGCTATGATAAATAGACTTGCAAATATAGATGGAAAATATCTAAATGTATTAAAACAAGATAACTTAAAAATAAAATTATTAAGTGGAAAATTAACAGATGAAAAAGAATATGCTTATTTAAAAGGTGTAGTTCCTAAGGGATGGGAAAATACTGGTAAAACTTGGGATGATGTTCCTGGTTTAGGTGGAAGTACAGTAGCTCTTAGAATAGGATTTAGTAACAAAGGTAAAGGTCATGATGCAATAAACTTAGAATTACATGAAACAGCACATGCAGTAGACCATCTTGCATTGAATGATATTTCTAAATCAGCACAATTTAAACAAATATTTGCTAAAGAAGGACGTTCTTTAGGAAATGTAAATTATTTAGGTGTATATCCAGAAGAATTCTTTGCTGAAGCATTTGCATATTACTACTTAAATCAAGACACAAATAGTAAATTAAAAGCAGCTTGTCCACAAACTTATAGCTTTTTACAAAACTTAGTAAAATAAAAAATTTATATAAAAACATTAAGGGGCTGTCTCAAAATAGAGATAAGCCTCTTTTTCATTGTTGAAATGATAAAAATATATTTGATTTCATACAAAAAGAGTGCCTCATGAACTAAAAAGTTCATTTTGAGACACAACCTTTTATATTGTGTGTAAAACTAATCAATTTAATCTTATGTATATTTTTTATGTGATGATTTATTGCTGACTTTTATATAATGACTCAATATGTTTATTATGAGCTTGAGTCATTATTGTAGGTATAATAGAAACTATTGAACCAATCACTATCAATAGAATTCCTATAATCATATTAGTAGGAATAAATTCTTTAAGAATTAGTAATGCCAGTATTGGAGATATTACAGGCTTAAAGAAAAATACTAAAGATGTAAGGCTAGTAGATGTAGCTTCCATTGCCATAAAATAAAGTGCATAACCAACACCTGTAACAAATACAAATACGTAAATCATAGTAGGTATGTTGTGTAAGGTATAACCACTAAAAATAGGTATATTTGCAAATACATGGAGCCCATTTTTATTTAACATATTTGATATAAAATTAATCTTAGTAAGTAGAACTAATACAAGCATTTCTAAACTACCTAATATAAAACTGAAACAAGTCACAACTATTCCACCAAATTTTAATGTTTTTCTTTTACCAAAAACAGTGTACATTGAAAAAATAATGGCAGAAGATAGTGTTAAGAATATACCACTAAAAGTTAATCTTGTATGCAGTGGATTTATAATAATTATAATTCCAAGTACTTCTAATATAAGTGAAATTATATTGTGCCTATAGATTTTTTCCTTTAGAATTAAATAAGCTAGAAGCATCACAAATACTGGATTACAACTAAATAAGACAGCAACTACAGATGCTTTTGTGTTTAGTACAGCTAACTGGTACAATGACATACTTACTACAACACACATAAAACCTAAAAAAGCAAAGTATTTTAAATCTGATTTTGTAATAGAAATACTAAGGGATTTTAATCTTTTTATAGCAAAAGGTAGTAAGACTAATCCACCAACAAAAAATCTTGATAAAGTTATTTGTATGGGATTAAAGTCATTAGTAACAGTTTTTAGACTAATTTCCATTGAACTAAAAAATATGGTAGTTAGTATTATATAAACATAACCTTTTTTCAAATCAAACACCTCCTTGTAATTTATATTAGTACTATAAACTACAATATTCAAGTACATTGGTATAAAATGGTATATAAACATAAGATATAAAATTATAAGCTACCTTAATATAGAATATAAAATTCTACACTAAGGTAGCTAATTATTTGTAATTATATTTATTTAATTATTTTAAATTGTACAATTTAGCTAATTTTTCAAATGCTGGTAGGGAACTCTTAACCTTATCATAAGATACACAATATGATACTCTAAAGTGTCCTGGGCAACCAAAAGAAGAGCCTGGAACTAATAGTAAATTAAATTGTTTAGCATCAGCACAGAATTTTTTATCATCTTCAATTGGAGCTTTTGGGAATAAATAGAATGTACCACTAGGTTTAACACAAGAAAATCCCATTTCTATTAAGCTATTATATAAAAGGTCAAAGTTCTTCTTGTAAATATTTACATCAACTTCTGCATCTAAGCTTCTTGCAATAACTCTTTGAAAAAGAGAAGGAGCATTTACAAATCCAAGTATTCTATTTGCAACATTTAATGAAGACATAACATCATCAAAATCATCCATTTCTCCATTAGCCACAATATATCCTATACGTTCACCAGGTAGAGACAATGATTTACTATAAGAGTATCCTATAAATGAATTTTTATAGTATTTTAATATACAAGGAACTTTAGCACCATCATAAATTATTTCTCTATATGGTTCATCAGAAATTAAATATATATTTGTATTAAATTCTTTTTGTTTTGTGTCTAGTAACTCTCCAAGATTTTTTAGCAATTCTTCAGAATAAATAACACCAGTAGGATTGTTTGGAGTGTTTATTATTAGAGCTCTTGTCTTTGGAGTAATAGCATTTTTTAGAGCATCTAAATCTGGTTCAAAAGTTTCTATATTTGTAGGGACTTCTATTAACTTTCCATCATAGTTTTCTGTATAATTTTTATACTCACCAAAATATGGTGCAAAAGCAATAACTTCATCATCAGGATTTAAAAGAGTTTTCAAAATAATATTTAGACCACCAGCAGCACCACAAGTCATAATTAAGTTATCTCTTGTAAGGTTTAATCCATCTTTCTTATTTATGTGCTTGGCAATAGCATCTCTTACATCTTCGTATCCTGAGTTGTTCATATATCCATGAACTAGATTTGGAGATTCTTCATTTAAAATATCGCTTATAACTGCTTTAATAGTTTCTGGAGGCTCAACACTTGGATTTCCTATACTAAAATCAAAAACATTTTCTTCTCCGTACATATCGGATAGTTTTTTTCCCTCTTCAAACATGGCTCTTATAACAGAGCTGTTTGCAACTAAAATTTGCATTTTATTAGATATCATATGTAACACTCCCTTTTATAGATTTATATTGCTTATGTATATATTACCATATTTTTACTGAATTTAGACAATTTTCGAAAAATTTCTTGTTTGAAAATATAAACTTTTATATAAAATATATTTATGTATGATGTATATAAAAAATTACAAATTCTAACTAAACCACAATTATATTTTATGATAATTTTATAAGGGAGTATAAAATTATACAGTTATAAGGCAAAATATTCTTGACTGTATCAAGGATTTAATATAATATAGTTGATATAGTCAAATATATTGCATTAGAATTATAGAGGGGAAATTAAGAATGGATTTTAAAAAGTTACAGCATGAGAGTTTGTCGTATATTATTTGTTATCTTCAAAGGAACTTTAAACTTTATTGTGAAAAATGTCTAAAGCCATATAAGCTTACGAATGGTTTATATTTTTATTTAATTTATATCAACAAGAATAGGAATTGTTCTTTGAATGATGTCTCTACAGAATTCGAGGTGGATAAAGCTCATACTACAAGAACTATATCTAGATTAGAACAAGATGGTTACATAGAAAAGATTCAAAATCCTAATGATAGTAGAGCTTTTCAATTGAGAGTAACAGATAAGGGTGAAGAAGTACTAGGAGATATAAAAAACATATTTTCAAAATGGGATAGTAATATAAAAAAAGAGTTTTTGGATGAAGGATACAAAGACCTAGTAAAAAAATTACATACAGTAAAAGATATAAAGGCAACAGTGGAGGAAGAATAGGATGTATTGCAACTTATTAAAGTCAATTAAAATCGGAAATTTAGAATTAAAAAATAGAGTATCTTTTGCACCTACAAGTATGGGTCTTAATTTGGAAGAACGAATTGACAAGTTTTGTAAAATTGCTAAATCAGGTGTAGCTTTGATTACGATAGGAGATGTATCTGTTAGACCTAGTTTTCATAAAATGGCTCTAAGCTTATCAAATGAAGATGGAATTAGAGAGTACAAAAAAATTGTAGATGCAATACATGATTCAGGGGCGAAAGTTTCAGCACAAATATTTTGTTCAGATTATGACATGAATTTAATCAGAAATACCATGAAATTGGGAATTACTTCACATGATGAAATAAAAAAAATTATGGATGATGGAGTAAATGATTATGTAACAAATATGCCAAAAGAGGAAATAAAAAATATTATAGAGATGTTTAGGGTAACAACATTAAATGCAAAAAAAGCAGGATTTGATATGATTCAAATTCATGGAGATAGACTTATAGGAAGCTTTTCATCCAGTATATACAATAGTAGAATTGATGAATATGGTGGAAGTTGTGATAATAGAAGTAGATTTGCAAGTGAAATAATTAGTAGTATCCGTAATGATATAAAGGATATTCCAATAGATTATAAGCTTGCAGTTAGACAAGAAAATCCTCATTATGGTAATGCAGGCGTTTTATTTTGTGAAGTGGAGCATTTTGTAAAAAAATTTGAATCACTTGGTGTAAATAGCTTTCATGTAACATTAGCAAATCATTCCAAACTAGAAGACACCATACCAGTCAATAATCATCCTTATTTTAAAGATGAAGGATGCTTTTTGTATTTAGCTGATGAAGTTAAAAAACACACAACTCTTCCAGTTTGTGGTGTTGGTAAGCTATCTAGTCCAGACTTCATAGAAAATGTTATATCAAATAACAGAGTAGATATGGTTGCTATGTCTAGACAACTATTGGCAGACAGTGATTGGTTGCAGAAAGTAAGAGAAGGAAGAGTAGATGATATTAAGAAGTGTTGCTACTGCAATAAAAAATGTGTAGATGCATTGCAGACACATTCTCAATTTGGTTGTATATTAGATTAATAAAATCTTATAGTGATTAAAAATTTAATGGTATTAAGAAATTTTAGATAAATACTTAATATATAGGAGGATATATCATGAAAAGTTTAATTTTATATTCAAGTTTAACTGGAAATACTAAAAAAATTGCTCAATCTATATATGATGCAATTCAAGGCGAAAAAGAAATTAAAAATATCAGTGAAGTAATTGATAATAATGTTGACTATGAAAAATATGATATAATATTCTTAGGATATTGGGTGGACAAAGGAATTTGTGATAAAAATTCAAAACTAGTCTTTGAAAATATTCATAACAAAAAGCTAGCTTTATTTGGAACAATGGGAGCAAGTACAAAGGGAAACTATGGAATTAGCATCATGAACAAAGTGAAAGATGTCTTTTCAAAGGATAATGAAATAGTTGGGTCATTTATATGCCAAGGAAAGATTGCAGAAGGTTTAAAGGTTAAATATGAAGAAGTGATAAAACTTCATCCTGAAAATGAACATATTCGTGAGCAATTAAAAGGTCATGAAGAGTCTCAAAGTCATCCAGATGAGCAAGAGATATCTGAAGCTGTTAGATTTGCAAAAGATATAATAGCTAAAGCTAGTAATATGTAATAGTTTAAATTAGATAGAAAGGGAGTTTGTAACATGAAAGAGAGTAACGATATTATAATTTCAGTTGGCTCTAAGCAAAGACTGCAAAATGCAATTGCAATAAAACTTTGTTTAGAGCCTAATAAATCAAGATAATATTTAGGCTAAATTGTTTTTGTGCAGTCTTTGCTTTTATTTACAATTTAAAATGTAGATGGGAGCAGAGTACTATGAAGTATGAAAAAGCACAAAATATATTGCCAGAAGAGATACTTGAATTAATTCAAGAATATACAGATGGTAGTTATTTATATATACCACGAAAGTCTGAAAATAAAAAAGCTTGGGGAGAAAATAGTGGTTCAAGAAATATCTTGAAAGAAAGAAATAAAGAAATACTTGATAAGTACAATAAAGGTATTTCTGTTAAAGAACTTACAAAGGACTATTATTTAACTGAGCATAGTATAAGACGAATAATAAGAGAAGAAAAAAGTGATTGAAAATAGAATATTAATGTTTTAAAGATAGATTTATATAACAAAAGATTAAGAAGAGACTTTTCAACAAAGTCTCTTTTTTCGTACAAAATTAGTACAGATTTGTTTATGAACTTGAGGTATGATCTATTTAAATGATATGATTTTATTGAGGAATTTCTAAATTTTAAGAAGAGGAATAGAACAATGAGTATTTTAAATGTAAATAATATAAGTTATGGATTTGGAGATAGAACATTATTTAAAGACATATCTTTTAGGCTGTTAAGAGGGGAACATGTAGGTCTTGTTGGAAAAAATGGCGAGGGAAAGTCTACATTTATGAATATAATAACAAGTCAACTGATTCCAGATAGTGGTGATATACAATGGAGTAGCAAAGTAAGAGTTGGATATATGGATCAACATACTAAACTAGAAAAAGGTAATACAATAAAAGATATTTTAAGAGAATCTTTTAAGGAACTTTTTGATATGGAAAGTGAAATGAATAGTATATACAGTAAAATGGGAGAAATGAATGAACATGAGATAAATAAGTCTCTTGAAAAAGTTGCAAATATACAAGACTTTTTAAATAACAATGAATTTTACAATATTGATTCAAAGATAGATTCAATTGCCTTAGGTCTTGGGTTTAGACATATTGGGCTTGATAGAGATGTTTCAGAATTGAGCGGAGGTCAAAGGACAAAGGTATTATTAGGTAAACTATTGTTAGATGAACCAGATATATTGCTTTTAGATGAACCTACAAACTATTTGGATGAAGAACATATAGAATGGTTAAGAAAATATCTTCAAAATTATGAAAATGCATTCATATTGATATCACATGATTTGGAGTTTTTGAATAGTGTTGTGAATGTGGTGTGTCATCTTGAAAATATGACATTGACAAGATATATTGGTAATTATGAAAAATTTCAACAGATGTATGAAGAAAACAAGAGAAATTTAAGAATAGCTCAAGAAAAACAGATTAGAGAAATATCAAAGTTAGAAGAATATATTGCAAAAAATAAAGTTAGAGCATCAACCAGTAAGATGGCAAAATCAAGACAGAAAAAATTAGATAAAATAGAAAGAATAAGTATATCAACGGAAAAAGTAAGGCCTCACTTTGACTTTAAAATATCCAAAAAATCTGGGAAGATGATATTTGAAGCTAAGAACTTAGTTATAGGATATGAAACAGCACTAAGTAAACCTATAAATTTAATTATGGAAAGAGGAGAAAAGATAGCTTTAATAGGTGCAAATGGTATAGGAAAATCAACCTTATTAAAAAGCTTGATTGGAATAAATAAACCAATAAGTGGAAGTATTGAAGTAGGAGAAGAACAAAATGTTGGATATTTTGAACAGGAAGTTAAAGAAATAAGTGATAAAAAACTTATTGATGAGGTGTGGTATGAATTTCCAACATACACAAGATATGAAATAAGAAAAATGCTATCAAGATGTGGGTTGACTAATCAACATATAGAAAGCAAGCTTTCTATATTAAGTGGTGGAGAACAAGCTAAAGTAAGGTTATGTAAACTTATAAATAATCCTAGTAATATATTAATACTAGATGAGCCAACAAACCACTTAGATTCTGAAGCAAAGGAAGAACTAAAAAAAGCTTTAATATCATATGAAGGCAGTATAATTTTAGTATGCCATGAGCCAGAATTTTATAATGATATAGTTAATAAAATTTGGGATTGTGAGAAGTGGGCAATTAATTATTTAATATGATAGAAAATCTTATATCACCTGTTATATCTTTTATCAATTTTACCATAAGACCAGCTAATTTGACCTTTGGACTGAGAAAGATATGAAAAGACTAGATTAATAGAAAGGCATGGCATTTATTTGCGATGCCTTTTTTAATAGAATCAAAAAAATGATAAAAATACTTGACTGTAAACCATGTTTATACTGTATTTTATATAATAATCAAGCAGTTTTAGATGCACACAAGGAGGCGATTGTTACAAAGTGTGGTATTATTGATAATGGAATATTGGCGAATCAAATAATGAAATAAAACATTAAAGAAGACTTAGAGTAATAAAAAAGAAAGATATTAGGTAATTCAATAAATCGAAAGGTGGTGTTTAAAGATGACAATTAAGGAAGTTGAAGAAAAAACTGGACTCTGTAAGTTTCTTATATATATGGGGAGGAAATGTTACATGGGGAATTATTACCATTGCTTGTTTGCTAATTGCAATCATAGCATTTCCAAAACTGCCAGCTCAAATTCCTGTGCAATGGAATAATGGTGTAGCCAATAGTGTAGATAAAAAATTTATTTATGCTTATCCAATTATTTGTGTTGTGTTCAGATTTATTTTACGCTCATTTATATGTAGATGGTTACAAATACGAGCTTTCTATAGTGACACTATTGCAGATTATTTGACGAACTTTTTATGTTTTGTAGCTTTATCCGTAGAAGTATTCTCAATATTTTTTGTCTACAATATTGTCAAGAACGTTACAGTTATTCTTTTTATAGATACCTGTGTATTTATTATTTTATTACTAATAGGATGGAATAAAATATACCAAAAAAACAAGCAACTCTCAAAAAATGAGTAAGGAATGAACTTGCTTTCTATAAAGAGTTTGAGGTACGTTCAAGATACATTTTTCATGCTGATGAAGTAAGGTAAAAGCAAAAGCTTACTTTAGCATCATGGGTTTAAATTCTGATAGCGGAATAAAAAAGAATGCCAGAATTGATAAAAACATAGTGTTTATGAGGATTCTGGCATTTTGCATATTCAGATTCAAAAACTTTGCTTATTGAGAATTAGTGGAAAAATGTTATTTTTATTAAAAAAGCTACTAATTTAGACTTCAATCTCTAGATATTATCTAAAAAAGATAAGAAATCAACTTTGTATATTTTCTTTGGTCTACCTCTTTGATTATCCAGCTTTGTGTTTACAATAGTTGCGATACCAGCCTTATATAAGATACTTAAGATTCTATTTGCACTCCTAAGAGTTATATTCATATAGTCTGATAATATTTCCGCTGATACATTATTTGAATTTCTATCATTAATCATACTCATAATTTTAGATACATTTACATTAGATAAAGGAATGAAAGAAGCAACTTTATTGGCTATTGAACTTTCTTCAAGGTCATTAGAATTTTTATTTGAATATAAAGGTCCTATTATATTATTAGTGTCATTTACTATAAATGTGCAATTTCCACCTAGAGAAGCTGATTTACTATTTGCCTGACGAGCGTTCTGTTCTGCATGAATATTTGTGTTGCCAATTCCCCAACCAATATTTAAGCTATACTTAATTTCTTTTAAGTCTTCTGAAATAAAAAATTCTGTATAGTCCTTAGTCATATTATTTAGCATTTCTTTAGTAGTATGTATTTCTATTTTCATGTCATTTTTTTTGACTTGAACTCCATAGAATCCATTTGTTGATAAAGAATTTAAGATAGTGTTGTATATTTGATTTTGTATCTCATCATTTTTAAATATTAGGTCATCATTTATATACTCTGAGCTATTTATTGTAATTATACAAGTTGCAGATTTATTTTTATCCAAATTTTTCAATGTTATTTCGTTTATCACAGATTTAAATGTGTTTAAGATTGATTCTGTAGAGGGAACCATGTAAATGCAATTATATCCCAATCTATTTAATTCGCAGCTTATGACATAGTTTCGAGTAAAGGAAATGTTAATTTTATTGTTTTTTAATAAGTCAAGGTGTATCTCTAATAATTTGTCATTTAATTTTTTGAAATCATATACAGGCTGTGGAATATTGAAATCTTTGATTGTATATGGGCAATTATTAGAATCCATCAAGGAATATATATCATAATAATTGTTATCTTCTCTTAAAAAATCCATAAATGATTTTGTAAAATCAATGTCTTTTTGACTGTTTAAAAGTTTAAATAAGTATTTGTAAAAGTCTCTTTCATCAAGTTTTAAGAAGTTTATAGGTACTTTTATATTCTCTATTTTTAGTGTCAATTCACTATATGGTATTATACCACTACAAACAAAGGCATCAAAATTATCTACTTGTTCATTGTATATTCTTAGTAAATCATTAAAATAATTTTTACCTTTAAGTTCAATAAATGTAACTTCACAAACATCTTTTAATTCTTCAAGTACATGTTTAAAATTATCTGACAGAAAATAAGATGCTGTTAAAAAACCAATCTTATATTTCATAAAGCCTCCATTAAAATTTATAAAGTCTTGTAACTAATTGCCGATTTATATCCTCATTTTATAATAGTAGATAAAAAGAGTCAATTTATTTTTACCGTCTAAAAATAAATGCAAGAAAAATCAGAAAATATAGAAAATACTGAAAAAATGTTGACTGACGGAAAAAAATATGTTATTTTGTAATTAAGGACTAGTCTTTTAAAATTTCTAAAAATGTGAACCTTATTTTTAAGACAAAATTATATTTTTTATAAAATAAAGGAGGATATTATGAGCACATATTTAAATGATATTTCTAAATTTGTTGATGAAAATAGAGAAGAAATAATTTCTTTATGGAAAGATATTGTTAATACTGAGAGTTATACAAATTGCAAAGAAAGTGTAAATATATTAGCTGAAAAATTAAAGACTGAATTTGAAAAAGAAGGTTTAGATTGTAATTTAATAGATGTTGGAAACAATGGTAATACATTAGTAGGTACACTTGGTTCTAATAGAAATGGAAAACCAATAATTTTTTCAGGTCATATGGATACTGTCTTTGAAATAGGTACATTTGGAGAAAATCCATTTAAGATAGAAGAAGGAAAAGCTTATGGACCAGGTGTTTTGGATATGAAAGGTGGAATAGTAATTTCTTTATATGTAATCAAGGCTTTAAATAAAATAGGATATAATGAAAGACCAATAAAAATAGTATTTTCAGGAGATGAGGAGACAGGGCATAGGGATTCAGCAGGTGGAGAAATTATGCTAAAAGAAGGACAAGGTGGTCTTTGTGCATTCAATATGGAAACTGGATTAGTAGATAATAGCTTATGTGTAGGTAGAAAAGGAAGAATTGGATGTAATGTACATGTAAAAGGCGTAGAAACACATGCAGGAAATGACTTTGAAGGTGGAAGAAATGCAATAGAAGAAATGGCTAATAAAATATTAAAAATACAAAGATTAACAAATCTTGAACTTGGAACTACAGTTACTGTAAGTGTTATTAAAGGTGGAAGAGTACCAAATTCTATTCCACAAGATTGTAATATAGAAATAGATATTAGATTTGAAAAAGTTGAAGAAGCAGAAAATGTTAAAAAAAGAATTGAAGAAATCTGTAAAGAAACTTATATAGAGGGTACTTCTACAGAAGTTAAGATTGTCAATGAAATGATGGCATTTGAAACTACAGAAGATGTTATGAAATTTTATGAGTTTGTAAATACAGTGTCAAAAGAAAATGGCTTTGGAGAAATAAATGCTAAAAAACTTGGAGGAAGTTCAGATGCCAGTTATTTAACTATTGGAAAAGTTCCTACAATATGTTCATTTGGTGTAAAGGGAGAATGGAATCATACATCGAGAGAATATGCATTAGTTGATTCTATGTTTGAAAGGGTAAAATTAATTTCTGAAGTTATTTTAAATTTGGATAAATTTGAAATATAAAAGGAGGATTTAATATGGACACAACGGATAGAGAGAATAAAGTAACATGGAAAGGGTATGTGTCTTTATTTATATTGATAATACTATTTTCTGGAATTTTTCAGAATGGACAAGGATTTCTAAAAGCATTAGATTTTGCTAACTTAACTGGTTCATTTGGTACTATCTCAGACGGTATAAACTTTATGGGAAAAGGTGGTACTGGTGCAAAAGATGGATTTTTATTTGCACTTACTCTAATACCAACTGTATGTTTTGCTGTAGGACTTATTGATGTGGTGGAATCTATGGGAGGAATGCAAGCTGCATCAAAGATATTTAATCCATTACTTAAACCATTACTTGGCATACCTGGAGTAGCTGGTATAGCGTTTGTATCTTCATTTACTAGTTCAGATGTAGCTTCAATAATGACAAAAGGATTATATGAAAGTGGAGAAATAACAGATGATGAAAGAACTATATTTGTAGCTTATCAATATGCTGGTTCAGCAGTTATATTAAATACAATAAATACTCAAGCTCCACTTTTACCAATAGCATTATTGGCAATAGGTCCGATAATACTTATAGAGATATTCTGTAAGATGCTTGGAGCTAATTTAGTTAGATTAATTATAAAAATGAAAAATAAAAAGAAGAAGGAGGTTGCGTAGTATGAGTCAACAAACTTCTGGAAATACAATTGCAAATAATAAAGTTAAGAAAACTATTGTTGAAACTTTTATGGGAGGAGCAAAAAAAGGTTTTTACATAGGAGTTGAACAAATATTACCAGCCATGGTAATGGGATATGTAATAGTACAGTTTCTACAATTAACTGGCTTGGTTGATATTTTAGGAAGTATTTTTGGTCCAGTAATGGGTATTTTTGGATTACCTGGGGAATCAGTTGTAGTCTTGATAGCAGCTTTCTTTGCTAAGGCAGCAGGAGCAGCAACAGCTGCAAACTTATTTGCACAAGGTCTAATTACTGCACCACAAGCAACTATATTAATTATGCCATGTATGCTAATGGGTACTCTAGTTGGTCATTATGCGAGAATAGTACTTGTAGCAAATGCTAGTACTAAGTATAGAATGTTGTTGTTGGCAGTTCCTATATTTGATGCAGTAGTGGGAATGTTGATAGTAAGAGTTTTACTTACTGTTATGGGACTAATGTAAAAAAAATAAAATTATGACTTAATTATAAAGTGTGTATAAGAATTAATATATACAAGAATTGATGTACAGCAATTAATATATAGTAATTAATATGTATATTAATTAAAAAAGAAGTTTACTAAAAATTTATTTTGGTAAACTTCTTTTAAATTTATATTTCTAGAATTTATATTTTTCTTTTTACAACATTAACATTAATTTTAGACTAAATATACTTTCATGCTAATATCAAAATAAATGTATTTTTAAAGTACAATATGTTTTGAATTTTCGCGTATATCTACTTCAATGACTTTTTCTATTGTATCTCCTCTAAAGCCTAGTAAATTACTAGTTAAGTTTGCAGTAGAACAAGAGTGATTAGGTATAATTCTTATTCTATCACCTATTTTTATATCAGTTTCTCCATTTACTTTAATTTTACCAACTTCTTCTGAAAGTGAATCAATAGTAAGTTCTGGATGCTCACAAACTCTACCATATCCAACAATACTACTATTTCCATGTGCACCCTTATCTAATCCAAGACATTTACTTCCGCAATCAACTAAATAATATCCATTACTATTTTTTGAGATTACAGTACATACAACAGTAAGAGCACACATCTTTTCAGTAGCACATCCTAGACCTATTTGTATAGCATCATAATATACATAGTTTCCAGGTCTTACAGCAGTGATAGTTTTAGAAGCAGCCTCAGTTTCAACTGTTGGAGTGCTTCCAGAAGCTACAATATCTATATTAAAGCCATTATCAGTTAATAATTTAGATGCTTTCTCCATAGTAGAATCTTCTTGAATACAAACATCTGGCACACCTTCTGGAGAACTACAACCGTATACTTGACCTGGATGTGAGCTTATTCCAACAATATTTATACTTTCTAGTTTTGAAATTTCAGTAGCAAGTTCGACTACTTTTTCTGGTTCAACACCAAAACGGTGTAATCCGCAATCTACAATAAGAAGTAGTTTACATTCAATTTTAGCTAGAGAAAAAGCCCTACTGTAAGCTTTTGCACATTCTATATTATCTGTAGCACATATTAAATTTATTTTTGAAGCCATAGTTACTACCCTGTTTATATTTGCATCTCCCATGTAAGGGTAAGCCAACATAATATCTTTAAAGCCAGCATTTATCAAAGCTTCAGCTTCATCAAGAGTTCCAACAAGAAATCCAGCAGCACCTGCATCTTTTTGAAGTTTTGCAATATATGTGCTTTTATGCGTTTTAAGCATAGGCCAAAGCTGTTTGTTGTTCTTTGTACAAATTTGTTGTATTGTATTTATATTTTCTTCTAACTGGTCTAAATCTAGTAAAAAGCTTGGTGTAGCAATTTCTGAAATTTTCATGTTGTTTACCACCTTTCAATAAAAGTAAAATCAATCATAGGTCTTGATTTTATGATATTAATAAAATATTATGATAAGATTAGTTCTATAATATAAATATCTTCTAATTATATTATAGAACTAGTATGAATTTAGAGCAATATTTATTTAGATTAATTAGAATTTTCAATATATTTATTAGCTGTAAAATTATGTGATTATTAAACTGTATATATAATAATGTTTTACTTTGTGGTTTTACTTAAAACTGTTTGAGTTTTATTTAATAGGGTATTTTAAGTGAGTGAAAATTTTGTTTTAGCATAAAAAACTTATATTATAAATTTTGGAGGTAATAAATATGAGAAAAGTAGTACTTTATATTGCAATGAGTTTAGATGGTTATATAGCAGAAGAAGATGGTAGTGTAGCTTTTTTAGATGAAGTAGCTTCAGATTCTCAACAAGAAGACTATAATACTTTTTACGATACAATTGGTACAGTTATTATGGGAAATTCAACATATACACAAATAATAAATGAACTAAGCCCAAATGAATGGTTTTATGAAGGGAAAGAATGTTATGTGTATTCAAAGACTACTAGTGGAGTTACTGAAAATGTAAAGTATACAAATTTGGAACCTAAAAAACTAATTGAACAAATTAGAGCAGAGAAAGAAGGAAAAGATATCTGGATAATTGGAGGAAGTGAAATAGTAGAATTATTTATAAAAGATAATCTAATTGATGATTATTTTGTATATGTATTGCCAACAATATTAGGTAGAGGAATTCCATTATTTAAAACTGGAATACAGAGAACAAATTTAAATCTTAAAAAAGTTAGTAATTTAGAACAACTTGTAAAATTAGAATATAGTAAAAAACAAGTATAAAGTATGTGCTGGCTTGTTATCATTTTATAAAATAAAGTATTTAAAAACTTAAATTATATATGAATTGACATTACTTGTCAAATATGGTAACATATAAGCGACTTATCGGAGGGTGTATTAGAAAGAATATGCTGGAGAAGAGAGTGCACTAACTCTTTTCTCCTTTTTTTATAAAAGCAAGTATTCATAAGCTTGGTATTATTACATAATAATTACACTGTCTCAAAAATTTAGAAAGGAGTAGAATATGAAATTAATTTTAAATTATTTAAAAAATTATAAGTTATTAATAGGATTAAATATACTGGCTATATTTAGTTTTGCATTAGTTGAATTAGGTATACCAACAATAATAGCTAAAATAATTGATAATGGTATTGCAAATCAAAACACAACTTACATAAAACAAATGGGAATAGTAATAGTTGTTATTTCTATTATAGGAGTTGTAGGTAGTGTATTATTGGGTTATTGTTCTGCAAAAATATCAACAGGAGTAACTAGAGATATAAGAAATGATATATTTAAAAAATCTCAAGAGTTTTCACACACTGAATACAATAAATTTGGGATTTCTTCAATGATTACAAGAACTACAAATGATGCATTTCAAATTCAACAATTTGTAAATATACTTCTTAGAACAGCTTTATTAACTCCAGTCATGTTTATTATAAGTATAATCATGACAATTAGAACAAGTGTAGAGCTTTCCTTGGTATTAGCTATATCAGTGCCTTTTATAATTATTGGAGTAGCAATAATAGCAAAAGTTTCTCAATCAATATCATCCAAACAACAAAAAGGACTGGATAAACTAAACCTTATATCAAGAGAAAATTTAACTGGAATAAGGGTAATCAGAGCATTTGGGAATGATGACTATGAGACAAAAAGATTTGAAGAAACAAATACATATTATGCTAATGTTTCTAAAAAATTGTTTAAACTTATGTCAATTACTCAACCCGCATTCTTTTTACTATTAAATATAGCTGTTTTAGCTGTGTTTTGGATTTCCAGTGAGAAAATAAATATTGGAGAAATTCAAGTTGGACAATTAGTTGCATTTTTGGAATATCTTTTCCATGCTATGTTTTCAATTATGCTTTTTTCAATGGTATTTATCATGTATCCAAGAGCAGAAGTTTCAGCAAATAGAATAAAAGAAATTTTAGAAGAAGAGCCACTTATAAAAAATCCTAAAAAGGGAGTAAAAGATACTGAAAATAAAGGACTTATAGAATTTGACAATGTAACATTTACTTATCCAGATGGAGAGGCCTCTGTGCTTAAAGATATTTCGTTTACTGCAAAGACAGGTGAAACAGTTGCCTTTATAGGTAGTACTGGTAGTGGAAAGAGTACTCTAATTAACTTGATACCTAGATTTTATGATGTAACAGAAGGTAGCATTAAGATAAATGGAGTAGATATAAGGGAATATGACTTAAAGGCTTTAAGAAAAAAAATAGGATTTATACCTCAGAAAGCATTGCTTTTTACTGGTAGTATAGCAAATAATATTAGATTTGGTAAAAATAAAGCAGGAACATCAGAATTAGAACATTCAGCCAAAGTTGCACAGGCATATGAGTTTATATCAAAAAAACCTAGAAAATTTGATGAATTAATTAGTGAAGGTGGATCTAATGTATCTGGAGGTCAAAAGCAAAGACTTTCTATTGCCAGAGCTATTATAAGAAAGCCTGAAATATATATATTTGATGATAGCTTTTCTGCGTTAGATTTTAAGACTGATGCAATACTTCGTTCTAAGCTAAAAAAAGAAACAAAAAATGCAATTGTATTGATTGTTGCACAGAGAATTAGCTCAATTATTGATGCTGATAAAATTATAGTACTAAATGAAGGAAAAGTTGTTGGAATGGGAACTCATAAAGAATTATTGAAAAATTGTGAAATATACTATGAAATTGCAACATCTCAGTTGAAAAAGGAGGAATTGGAATAATGAAAAAGTCTAAAGGTTTTAAAAAAACAATTGGTAGACTTCTTCCATTTGTAAAGCAATATAAATTTTCATTTATTATAGCTATTATATGTATAATTTTAGCAGCTACTATGAATGCAATTGCTCCTAAAACAGAGGGATTAATAATAACACAATTAACTAAAGATGTAATTCGTATAGCAAAAGGAATACCAGGAGCATCTGTGAATTTTAACTATGTAGTAAAAATTTTGGCACTCTTAGCATGTATATATGTTGCTAATGCAATTTTTACGTATGCTTCAAGTTTTTTACTTACAAATGCTATTCAAAATACAATGAGAGACTTAAGAAATGAAGTAGAAAATAAGATAAGAAAATTGCCTATTAGTTACTTTGACAGCAATAGTTTTGGAGATGTACTAAGCCGTATATCAAATGATGTAGATACAATATCAAATGCTTTACAGCAGAGCTTTATGCAAATTATCAACTCAATTTTAGTAATAATTTTGGCAATTTCCATGATGTTTACAATTAATGTATATATGGCATTTATAGCTCTTTTTATAATTCCAATTAGTTATTTTGTATCTAAGTTCATAGTAAAAAAATCACAAAATAGATTTTCATTACAACAAAATGCTCTTGGAAAATTAAATGGAAAAGTACAAGAGATGTATACTGGATTTAATGAAATAAAATTATATGGAAAAGAAGAAGACTCTATAGAAGAATTTAAAAAAGTAAATCAAGAACTTTGTGAAAATGGATTTAAGGCACAGTTTATATCAAGTATGATGAATCCAATGGTTTCATTAGTAACTTATTTTGGAATTGCAGCAGTAGCAGTAGTTGGCTCTATATATGCAGTGAGTGGAGGGATAACAGTTGGAAATTTACAAGCATTTGTACGTTACATATGGCAAATAAATCAGCCTCTTTCACAGATGACACAATTATCAACTGTAATACAATCTTCTTTTGCAGCAATAGAGCGTGTATTTGAAATTTTGGATGAAGAAGAGGAAATTCCTGATGTTGAAAATCCAATTAAGATAGAAAATGTACAAGGAAATGTCACATTTGAACATGTAAATTTTGGCTATGGAGAAAGTGAAACTTTAATAGAAGATTTAAATGTAGAAATAAAAAGTGGTCAAATGGTAGCTATTGTTGGCCCTACTGGAGCAGGTAAAACAACATTAATAAACTTATTGATGAGATTTTATGATGTAAAGGGAGGAGCTATTAAAGTTGATGGAGTAGATATTAGAGATATGAGACGTGAAGATTTACGTTCAATGTTTGGGATGGTACTTCAAGATACATGGCTATTTAATGGTACTATTTTTGAAAATATAGAATATGGTAGATTTGGAGCTACTAAGGAAGAAATTATACAAGCAGCAAAAGTAGCAAATGTACATCACTTTATAACTACACTTCCAGATGGATATAATATGTTTTTAAATGAAGAAGCATCTAATATATCGCTTGGAGAAAAACAACTTTTAACTATAGCTAGAGCCTTTATATCAGACCCTTCGATATTGATATTAGATGAGGCTACTAGTTCTGTTGATACTAGGTTAGAATTGATGCTTCAAAAGGCAATGAGAAATCTTATGAATGGTAGAACTAGTTTTGTTATAGCACATAGACTTTCTACAATTCGTAATGCTGACTTGATTTTGGTTATGAATAATGGAAGTATTATAGAGCAAGGTAATCACGATGAATTAATGGAAAAAGGCGGATTTTATGAGAAGCTTTATAATAGCCAATTTGCAGATACAGAATCTGAATAAAAAAATATGTGTTTATATAATAGCTATAACTTAAATTACTAATGTTATAATTAAAAAGAGTATCAGCAAAGTTATTTTTTTATAAACTTACTGATACTCTTTAGCTTTAAGCTTAAAATATTTATATTTGACAACTAATCTTGTTATATCTGATAACTAGAATTGCAGTATTTTTCTTTTTTACCTTTTTGTTCTCTGACATATAATAACTCACTTAACTTATTGATGTAATAACAATCGTCACTTATGCGAATTAAACTAGTTAGATAATATCCGTCTTTACTTCGAGGAATTTTTTTGTTTATAGCTAAGTCAATAGCTGTTTTTGCTGCTTCAAAATGTTTTAAATGTGTATGACCTTCTTCAAAATTCTTTCTAGTATTATAAACTACATAACCGTTTTTAACTTGAAAAACTATAAATTCTTTTTTTTCATATATTTTATTAAACATTTAATCAGCCTTTCTCAAGATAGTTTTATAGTATAACAATAGAAGCTTCTAAAAAGTTTTATAAAGAGCATAAATATTATGTAAATTATAAGCCTAAAGACTATAATTTTATAAAGATAAATTTTTTATTACTTATATAATAATTCATAGAAGTTAAAAGTAAATTATCTTTAAGTTAAACAAAAGTAAAATAAAAGACTAGTTATAATATTTATATGAAAAAGTACAAAATATAGTATAAAAATATAGAAAAATTAAATTATTTACTTGCAGTTTCTGGTTCCATAAGTATATTTACCTTGAGATATATTATCATCATGAAAATATATTCTCTCACAAATTTTATCTCCCCATAGAATATTTTTTGTTATTTTATGTGATGTATCTCCTGTAAATACCTCAGCAACAGTGGTATCAGTAACATCACAATAAAGGGATGCAAATTCCTTAAACCAAGGATTTTCTTCAAAGCGTGAAAGCCAGGAAGCTCCATAAGGACAGTGTAACTCTTCAAATTCAGGAACCCAACCTAAAAATGGGACATCAGTTATACTAGCAATATTGTCAGCAATCAATTCATCTCCATTTTCATTGGCTCTTTCTCTCATAGCAATAGCTCTTTCTTCTGATCTTTCAAACAAAACTTTTTTCAATATTTCAGCAGTTTTTTCATTTCCAAATTCCTCAACTAATACTTTGGTAAAATAAAAATATAAATCACCAAAGTGTTTACAGGCCATACGAACTTCTTCAATAGCATAATCTTTGTCGATAGTTTCATTAGTTACAGTATCTTTGTTCAAAAAAATCACTCCTTAAAATAATAGTAGTTACACTATAATTATAGAGTATTTTTTATAAATAAGAAATTGATTTAAGATAAATAAAATTTTAGTAAATATAAATAGATTATTAAAATAATTTATTATTACAAAAATCTTCTAAATTGATGTATTTAGGAGTTTCCATATGAATAAGTGTTGTTTTATAAATATCTTCAGTACATCCGTTAGATATATTATTAAAAATATCTGTATGTTCTTTTAATGTTGTTTCTAGTCTTCCCTCATGTGATAGTGAATCAAGAGCTAATTTTTTTATTCTGTACATATAGCTGTTGAACATCTTATCAAATTCAGTATTTTGAGCATATGAGACGATTGTTGTGTGAAATAGAGTATCGTATTCTGCAAATGTATTTAAATTCTTATCACTTGATACAATGTATTTTTGTTTATCTAAAAGATACTTTAATTTATCTATAGTTTCAATTGCTCTAGGCTCTTTGTATTGACTTGTAATTAAAAAAGTGCAAAACCCTTCTATTGCGGAGCGTATTTGAAATATCTCTACAATTTCATTAGCTGTGATTTGATGAATTTTAAAACCCTTACTTGGAATTATATCTATAAAACCATCTTGGCTGAGTCTTTGAAGAGCATCTCTTATAGGCGTTCTTGAGATACCTATTTCACTCGCAAGTTTTGTTTCAGAATATATTTCATTTTCTATTATTTCACCAGATAGTATTAATTCTTTTAAATAGTCATATGCTTGTTCTTGTAATCTTTTAAATGTAGCCATATTTTATACCCCCTAAACAATGTGAAAATACAAAAACTTATATAATGTTAAGAATACAACATAGTAAAATTAAGGTCAATCCTTTGAAATTTAAATTATATATTGGGCGATATAAATAAAGGTTTAGTTGAATGATACTTAATTATTGATAAAAATAATTAATATAAAGAAAAATAATTAATATAAAGTACGATTAAATATAATATGGAAATAGTGTGTATTATTTAACATAAATAGTGTGTATTAAATATGGTAATAAGAGTTGAATTCTATTATAGAAGGCTAAAAAGAATGCTTTATTGTTAAAATAAATACTTTTATATTTTATGTTGACCGGTATACTGGTGTGTAGTATACTTTAAATCATAAAAAACGTTTTCAAAAATGTGAAAATATGGAGGGGTGTATAATGAAGTTAGGATTTATTGGATTAGGAATAATGGGAAAACCAATGGCTAAGAATTTAATAAAAGGTGGATGCAATCTTTTAGTATATGATATTAATAAATCTGTTGTAGATGAGCTTGTATCATATGGTGCAAAATATGCAAGTCTTTCAGAAATAGGTGAAGAGTGTGAAATTGTATTTACAATACTTCCAAATGGAGCCATTGTTCAAGATATATTATTTGGAGCTGATGGTTTAACAAATACTTTAAAAGAGGGCAGTATAATTGTAGATATGAGTTCAGTTACTCCCACAGAATCTATGTCATGTGCAGAAAAATTAAAGCAAATGAACTTAGAATTTATAGATTCACCAGTAAGTGGAGGTGAACCAAAAGCAATTGATGGAACACTTGCTTTTATGGCTGGTGGTAAAGAAGAAGTATATAAAAAAGTAGAGCCATTTTTTAATATAATGGGAAGTTCATCTATTTTAATTGGAGACAATGGCAGTGGAAGTGTTACAAAACTTACAAATCAAGTAATAGTTAATCTTACAATAGCAGCAGTATCTGAAGCATTTGTACTTGCAGCCAAAGCAGGAGCAGACCCAGAAAAAGTGTACAAGGCAATAAGAGGAGGTCTAGCTGGCAGTACAATATTGGATGCAAAAATACCAATGATTATGAATCGTGATTTTAAACCAGGTGGAAAAATATCTATCAATCTAAAAGATATAAAAAATGTAATGCAGACAGCACACAATTTGGATGTGCCACTACCTATGACAAGTCAGCTATTAGAAATTATGCAAACATTAAAAGTACATGGACATTTAGAAGATGACCATGGTGGAATAGCTCAATATTTTGAAAAATTAGCAGGTGTTGAAATAAAAAAACACAATAACTAATGGCAAATATATTGATGGGATAGTAGGTATGTATTATTAAAATTAGATTTAGATTATATTATACAAAGACAATAGAGTTACGGTATCATAATAAAAGAAAAAATAAGGTTAAGAGATAATAAAGTAAATTATAAAGGGGAAAAGATTATGATTACAGGATATGGACTTTTGATAGCATTTATTATATCTATAGGAATTTTGCTTGTGTCGATTATTAAGTTTAAAGTAAATCCATTTTTGGCTTTGCTTATAACATCTATAATTACAGGATTTATGGTTAAGATGCCTATAAATGAAATTTCAACTACAATATCAACTGGATTTGGAAGTACATTAGGTAGTATTGGTATTGTAATTGGGCTTGGAATAATATTTGGAAATATACTTTCAGAATCAAGAGCAACAGAATCTATTGCAAAGGGATTGCTGGCTAGAACTGGAGAAAAAAATAGTGCATTAGCTATAACTACAGCAGGATTTTTAATTTCAATTCCAGTGTTTATGGATGCAGCATTTGTTATAATGATGCCTATAATTAAATATGTTTCAAGAGTAACCAAGAAATCTCTTATGGTTTTTGTGTGTGCATTAGGAGTTGGTACAATAGTAGGTCATGCACTTGTAATACCAACACCAGGGCCTTTAGCTGTTGCAGCAAATGTAAATGCAAATGTAGGCAGTTTTATACTTTATTCCATAATTGTTGCATTTCCAGCAGCTCTTTTAGGAGGATGGATTTATGGAAAACGTTTTGAAAAGTATCCAGATTATGCAATTGACGAAAATAATAAAGAAAAAAATTTAGAACAAGGAAAAGAGAGTATTGAACTTGAAAATGATAACTCTGATAAAGTGCCAGGTTTTGGAGTTTCTATGTTTTCTTTATTATTTCCAATACTTCTTATACTTGTATCAAACGTATTTAGTATGTTTTTAGAAAAAGGTTCTAAAATGAGTGGAATACTTGCATTTATAGGGGATAAGAATATAGCAATATTGCTTGGGATATTGGTAGCAATAGTATTTTTGAAGAAGTACATAAGTAAGCCTATGGGAGATGTTGTTATTGAAGCTGCTGATTCAGCAGGATTGATATTATTAATAACAGGCTCAGGAGGAGCATTTGGTAGTGTTATAAATGCTAGTGGAATAGGAAACTTCTTAGTTGACACTATGTCTGGACTTAGTATATCAGTTGTGGTACTTGGATTCTTATTAAGTGCATTGCTTAGAATTTCTCAGGGTTCTGCTACTGTAGCACTAGTGACTACATCATCAATTTTAGGACCTACTATTTTAGCAACTGGTATGTCACCAGTTTTAGTAGGGCTTGCTATATGTGCTGGTGGTGTTGGTTTCTCTCTTCCAAACGATTCTGGATTCTGGGTACTTTCAAGATTTAGTGGCTTGTCAGTTAAGGATACTTTAAATTCATGGACAATAGGAGGTACAATTGCTGGTGTTACAGCATTTATAATGGTTTTATTACTTAGTGTTATAAACGGTATTGTACCACTTCCAGGTTTATAAAAAATATAAATATTAAACATAAGCATACTATAATAAATTACATAAAGGGGGATTTTTAGTGAGAGAAGTCAATTCAATTAACATAGATATACTTGATACTTTTAAGACCGTAGATGAAGATAAATTAAATAAATTACTTGTAAATGAACTTAAAAATTTAAATAGAAAGATTATTGTATTAGATGATGACCCAACTGGAGTACAAACAGTTCATGATGTTTCTGTATATACTGATTGGGATAAGAGTAGCATAGAACAAGGCTTTGATGAAGAAAATAGTATGTTTTTTATACTTACTAACTCAAGGGGATTTACAGTTGCTCAAACAACAGAAGTGCATAAGGAAATTTCAAAAAATATTGTGGATATTTCTCAAAAAGTTAATCAAGATTTTATTATTATAAGCCGAAGTGATTCAACAATGAGGGGACATTATCCTCTTGAAACTAATTTGTTGAAAAATGAGGTGGAAAAATTATCAGGGAAACTATTTGATGGTGAAATAATAATGCCATTTTTCAAAGAAGGTGGAAGATTTACCATAGACAATGTACATTATGTAAAAGAAGGAGAGATGCTTGTACCAGCGGGAATGACTGAATTTGCAAAAGATAAATCCTTTGGTTATAAATCTTCTGATATAGGAGAATGGTGTGAAGAAAAAACAAATGGAGAATATAAATCTAGTGATATGATATACGTTTCATTAGAGGAACTTAGAAGTCTAAATATTGATAGTATAACAGAAAAGCTTAAAATGGCTAAGAACTTCAACAAAATCATTGTAAATGCAATAGATTATGTAGATGTAAAGGTATTTACAATTGCGTTTATACGTGCAGTAAATAGTGGTAAAGAATTTATATTTAGAAGCGCTGCTGCTATAACAAAGGTACTTGGTGGGGTAAGTGATAAGGAATTACTTACTAAAGAGGAATTAGTATTAAAAGATAATACTAATGGAGGTATTATACTTGTTGGTTCACATGTAAATAAAACTACTCAGCAACTAGAAGAACTTAAAAATTGTAAGCATCCTATAGAATTTATAGAGTTTAATCAACATTTAGTTTTGCAGGAAAATGGCTTGAAAAATGAAGTAAAAAGAGTTATACAAGTTGTAGAAGAGAAAATAACTAATGGAAAGACTGTTGCTGTGTATACTAGACGTGAGCGTTTTGATTTAGATACGAATGATAAAGATAAACAACTTATGGTTTCTGTAGAAATTTCAGATGCTGTGACTAGTATAGTTGGTATGCTTAATGTAAGACCAAATTTTATTATAGCAAAAGGTGGAATTACATCTAGTGATGTTGGAACTAAGGCACTAAAAGTAAAAAAAGCTACTGTAATGGGTCAAATAAAACCTGGTATACCAGTATGGATGACAGGAGAAGAAAGTAAATTTCCTAATATGCCATATATAATTTTCCCTGGCAATGTTGGAGAAGTTAGCACACTTAGAGAAGCTGTTGAAGTATTAATGGGTTAGAAGAAAATCTTTTATTTCATCATTTCAACAATGAAAAAGAGGCTTATCTCTATTTTGAGACAGCCTCTTATTTGTATTTATAAATATTTATATTACAATATGGCATATGATTTAGATTATTTATTTTTTTTTGATTGATTTAATATCTTCTTTGATTTTATTTAAAATATCTTTATGCTTATTAGAGCTTATATTAGGGAACGCTTTAATAATACGTCTATGAAGCAATTTGTGGCTAGATAGTAGAGTATTAAGTTTGTTTTTAAGTTCTTCAATTCTGTTTTTAGCATAACGATAATTTTCTCTTTCTTTTAATATTTCAAATCTATCCTCTAAAGTCTCAAGTCTATTTTCAACCAAAGTCTCAAGCTTATTCTCAATAGTTTCTTGTGTAATGATTTTGTAGTATTCTTTTTTATCTTTTAATTCCTTAATTATAAGATGGATTTGTTTTAATTTACCATTTAATTGTAAAATTGTGTGTACTGTAATTATTAAATCTAAAACAAAATAAATTTCTATAGATATACCAAGAATAAATAGTATATTTTTAGGAATATAATCTATGAAATCAACTACAATAGGATGTATTATCAGCATTACAATTAATGATAATACACCAAACATAAGTGAATTTTCTAAGCAAACTCTTCCATGAATGTTGAACTTGTGATTGGAATAATCCCACCACTTCATATTAAATAGTTTTTCTAATACAAAACTTGTAAAATACTCCATTATGCTGGTTATAATTATACTAAATACAAATAATAAGGGAATATTATGAACAAAAGGAGTCAGTGTAGCTACTATTGCTAGTGCTCCAAATCCATATATAGGACAAAAGGGTCCATTTAAAAAACCTCTATTTACAAATTGTTTTTGCAAAACAGAACAATATGTAGTCTCACAACACCATCCTATAAAACTATAAATTACAAAATAAAGAAATTGAATATAAAATGTACTCATAAATACCTCATTTCTAGTTAATATAACATTATATAATACTATATATCTGATATTTTCTTTCATAATTAACTATATCACCTTAAACTTAATTTACATATTGATTATACCAATTTATAGAAATTTATCAAATTTAATTACAATTATAATATTATATGCAGAACTATAGCAATGAGATTTTATTTAAAATAAATAAGGGTGTCAAGTATAATCGAACTAATACCTGTAGATACTCTACAGTATATTGCTTTGATTAACTTTGACACCCTTATATTATTTATATTTTACTTATTTACATTTAAAACTAGAACAACATGTTTCAGTGTAAAGATTTACTCTATCAGTTTCAGGAGCGACTAATATATTATCAAGATTACATAAGCTACCATCTTTATTGTACTTACAAGTCTTGACACTACAAACTAATTCTTCACAATTTCTATTGTTAACATTGTTAGATAGATTACTATAAATAGACTCATCTAAAAACGAACTACAGCAAGTATGTCTATCATTATGAGCTTGTTCACCATTTATAAAAATTTTATCTGCATAACATATATGGCTGTTATTATGTGAGCAGTTAGTTACATTACAATTGATTCTTTCCAAAGTTATTACCTCCTAAACTATTATTTATTATAAATTATGTCCATATAATTGCAAGAATATAACATTTAAGAGAAAATTTCCTTTTAGAAAATATCTATTTTTAGAATAATTTGAAATACAGATATATTTTCTTCTAAAATTTACCTAAACTGTATAAAAACTTACAGCTTGGAGAAAATAATAGAAAAAGGAGGCGTAATCAATGTTTGAAAAGAAGAAAAAAGAATTATTTCCTTGGAAAATATCTGCATTAGTACTAGTAGGAGTCTTTGTATTAAGTAGTGGAGTTTATATAGGAACAAAATTAAAAAACAATGGAGTTCAAACTGGTAAAGTTGTAAGTACTAGTGCGAATATGAGTGAAGAATCAAAAGAAGCTTTTGGATTAAATAAAAACTGCGAAGTTTGGCTTCAAGGCGAAGGCGAAAACGAAACTAACTATAAGAGAGTACTTACAATGGCTGGAGTAGTTCCAGAGTCATTATTAGATAAGACAAAATCAGAAATAGTATCATATTTTAAACAAGAATATCCAACTAAAAAAATAAAGAGTATGGATAAAAATGAAATCATATTGGTAGAATCTAAAAACAGTGATAATAAAGATGTACAAGCAATGAACAATACTATAAAAGGTAAATATACAATTGAAAATGATAATGGAAATATAGCATTGTATAAATACGATGATAGTGGAAATAAAACATTAGTAGAAAAAACAAAAATAAGAGTAGATTCACTTCCTAAGACCGTTCAAGATGAACTTAAAAAAGGTGTAGTTATGGATACAGAGGAAGATGCCTATTCAAGATTAGAAGATTTTGCAAGTTAATATTAAGATTTAAACTATATTTAATGCCTATTAAAATACAATAATTTATTTGTACTAAATATAAAAGTTATATTGAAGTGAGAAGTTTGCTTTGATATAACTTTTTTATTTGATTTTATATTTAACATAAACCATTTTATTATTTGTTAATATTATTTATGGTATAATGATTTAGAACATAAGTTTTTATGAGAAATACATTTTGGTATTTCTTTTATTTTTAGGAGGAATTTTTTAAAATGATGATATTGGGGATTGACCCAGGTATAGCCATAGTTGGATATGGTATAATTGAATATAAAAATAGTAAATTTAAAGTAATAGATTATGGAGCAGTAACAACACCTGCGCATATGGATATCTCTAAGAGGTTAGAACTCGTATATAAAGGAATTGATACAATAGTAAAGAATTACAATATAGATGAAGTTGGAATGGAAGAACTATTCTTTAACAAGAATGTAAAAACTGCTATAACAGTAGCACAGGCTAGAGGAGTTACTATGCTTGCTTGTGCACATAATGGTAAACCAATATATGAATACACTCCACTTCAAGTAAAACAAGGTGTAGTTGGATATGGTAGAGCAGATAAAGCACAAGTTCAACAGATGGTAACCTCATTTTTAAGTTTAAAAAAAGTTCCAAAACCAGATGATGTTGCAGATGCTCTAGCTGTGGCTATTTGCCATGCTCATTCAAATAAACTTGAAAAAACTCTAAAGAATATAGGTGGGAAGTATGTATAGTTATATAAAAGGTACAGTAGAAGAGATATATATAGACAGTATAGTTGTTGAAAACAATGATATAGGATATAAGATAAATGTGTCATCCAATACAATAATGAATTTGCAAATAGGAAATACTGCAAAAATATATACTAAACTAATAGTAAGAGAAGATGATATGAGTCTTTGTGGTTTTGCAAGTAGGGAAGAATTAAAGATGTTTGAATTGCTTACATCTGTGTCAAAAATAGGGCCTAAGGTGGGGCTTTCAATACTATCATTTGCATCACCAGCACAACTAGGAGCTTATATTTTGAGCGAAGATGTTGGGAAACTATCTAAGGCTCCAGGCGTTGGTAAAAAGACAGCAGAGAGAATTGTTTTAGAACTTAAGGATAAAGTGGATAAAAATAATATAGAATTTGAACCAACATTATTATCACAAAAACCTACTTTAATATCTCAAGATGAATCTATAGATGCACTTGTAGCTTTGGGATATACCTTAGCAGAATCAAAAGAGGCAGTTCAAAAATGTAAAAAAGATGGGATGAATACAGAAGACATTATAAAAAAAGCACTTACATATATAATGAGTAAATCTATGAAATAGCATTTAATTTGTAAATGTAAAATAATATTTAAAATAAAGTAGATTTCCAAAATTATGGAAGGAGGGGTATAGATGCAAGATTTTGAAGATGAAAATAGGATAATAACATCTACCATGAAGATGGAAGATATAGATATAGAAAATAGTTTAAGACCAAAGACACTAGAAGATTATTTAGGTCAAGAAAAATCCAAAGAGCAACTTAGTATATTTATAGAGGCAGCAAAATCAAGAAATGAGCAGTTAGACCATGTACTTTTATATGGACCACCAGGGCTTGGAAAAACTACGCTAGCGAGTATAATAGCTAATGAGATGGGAGTAAATTTGAGGATTACATCAGGACCCGCAATAGAAAGAGCAGGGGACTTAGCAGCTATACTTACAAATTTGAATGAAAATGATGTTTTATTTATAGATGAGATACATAGAATCAATAGGAGTGTTGAAGAAGTCTTGTATCCAGCAATGGAAGATTTTTGTTTAGATATAATAATTGGAAAAGGACCATCTGCAAGAAGTATAAGGCTTGACCTTCCTAAGTTTACACTTATTGGAGCTACTACAAGAGCTGGTATGCTTACAAATCCACTTAGAGATAGATTTGGTGTTATTTGTAAATTAGATTATTATACAGTTGATGAACTTTCAAAAATAGTGCTTAGGTCATCAAATATTTTAGATGCAGAAATACAATCTCAAGGAGCTTTAGAGCTTGCAAAACGTTCAAGAGGGACTCCAAGAATAGCAAATAGATTACTAAAAAGAGTTAGAGATTTTGCACAGGTTAGAGCTGATGGAAGGATAACTGATGAAGTTGCAAAGGATGCTCTTGAACTTTTGGGAGTTGATAATTTAGGTCTTGATTTTGTGGATGAAAAGCTTCTTATGACTATAATAGAAAAATTTAGGGGTGGCCCGGTAGGTCTTGATACATTAGCAGCTTCAATTGGTGAAGATAGAAATACAATAGAAGATGTGTATGAGCCATATTTGCTTCAACTAGGGTTTATAAATAGAGGACCTAGAGGTAGAGTAGCCATGCCCCTAGCCTATGAACATTTAAAAATACCTTATCCTAGTGATAGATAAAAATACAAAAAGAGGTATTAATTAAACAAATAATCATTAAATTAAAATATTTCTAAAATGGGTAAAAATTCAAACATATCCACAAAATGGTAATTATATCTGTAGATACTGTGGATAAATACAAGGAAAAATGTGTGTACTGTATCTATATATTGTGGATAAGACGTGCATATCGTGGAAAAATATCTATATATTGTGGATATACTGTATCTTAAAAATAGGGATTTATTGATATATTCTGGTAATATTGTAGAAAATAAGTTGTTTTTTTGATATTATTGTAGCTAGAGAAATTTTAAGAGAGGAAGTTTGACATTGAAAACAAGTGATTTTAAATTTGATTTACCACAGGAACTTATAGCTCAAGTTCCTATAGAAGACAGAGCTAGTTCAAGATTGATGGTATTAGATAAAGAAACAGGAGAAATTGAGCATAAAGTATTTAGAGACATAATAGAATATTTAAATCCAGGAGACTGTTTAGTTTTAAATAACACTAGAGTTATACCTGCTAGATTAATAGGGGAAAAACTTGAGACTGGTGGAAAAATTGAATTTTTATTATTAAAAAGAACAGAAGAAGATACTTGGCAAGCTTTAGTAAAACCAGGTAAAAGAGCAAAAGTAGGAACTAAGTTTTCCTTTGGAAATGGAAAATTGATTGGAGAAGTTGTAGATTTATCAGATGAAGGTTCAAGAATTATAAAGTTTCATTATGATGGAATTTTCGAGGAGATTTTAGATGAGCTTGGAAATATGCCACTTCCTCCATATATAACTGCTAGATTAGAGGAAAAAGAAAGATACCAAACTGTTTATTCAAAACATAATGGCTCAGCAGCGGCACCTACAGCAGGTCTACACTTTACAGAAGAATTATTAAATGAAATAAAAGAAAAAGGTGTAGATATAGCATTTATAACTTTACACGTTGGTTTAGGTACTTTTAGGCCAGTAAAAGTAGATGATGTTTTAAATCATAAGATGCATTCAGAATATTATATGGTCAGTCAAGATGCAGCTGACAAAATAAACAGAGCAAAAGAAAGTGGGAACAATGTAGTATGTGTTGGAACTACTAGTTGTAGGACTATAGAATCAGCTTGTGATGAAAATGGCAAGATGAAAGAAACTAGTGGTTGGACAGACATATTTATATATCCAAGTTATAAATTTAAGGTTTTGGATAGACTTATAACTAATTTCCATCTACCAGAGTCTACCTTAATCATGTTAGTAAGTGCTATTTGTGGAAAAGATAATGTATTAAATGCATATAATGAAGCAGTAAAAGAAAGATATAGATTCTTCAGTTTTGGAGATGCTATGATTATAAAGTAGGGAGGTAATAGATGCATAGTTTACAAAAACAAAAAAAGAATAACCCTATATTAAAGATTGCTTTTATATTTGAACGTGTATTAGCAGTAGTAGTTCTGATAGCAGTATTTTTAGGTACAATAGATGTATTAAGACTTATGTGGGGAGCATATATAGTTGATTTTCAAAATCCAGTACAATACAGTCAGCTTAATGATTTCTTAGCACAAATATTACTTTTAGTGATAGGTGTTGAGCTTGTAGTAATGCTATCACTTCACATACCAGGAGCATTTATTGAGGCACTACTATATGCTATAGCCAGAAAAATGTTATTACTTCCTAAAAATGAAGGGATGATAGATGTTTTAATTGGAGTTATAGCTATTGCAGGACTATTTGCTATAAAAAAGTTTTTAGTAACAAAAGACAAGAGTGCTCTTAATATAACGAGTATCCATGATGAAGAAGCAATCAAAGAACAACAAAGCAAAGAAGATAAAGATAAATCTATTTAGAAAATATATTAGATGTTTAGATTAGTAAAAATATATATTATGGAATAACTAGAAATAAAAATTATTAAGGAGAAATTTATGTACGCAGTAAGATATGAACTGATAAAAACTTGTAAACAAAGTGGTGCAAGGCTTGGAAGATTACACACACCACATGGAATTATAGAAACACCAATATTTATGCCTGTTGGGACTCAAGCAACAGTAAAATCTATGACACCAGAAGAATTAAAAGAGATTGGTTCACAAATAATACTTAGCAACACTTATCATCTATATATGAGACCAGGACATGAACTTATAAAAAAAGCTGGTGGACTTCATAAGTTTATGAACTGGGATAAGCCAATACTTACAGACAGTGGAGGATTTCAAGTATTTAGCTTAGGGCCTTTGAGAAAGATAAAAGAAGAAGGCGTAGAATTTAGGTCACATCTAGATGGTTCAAAACATTTTTTAACTCCAGAAAAAGCTATGGAAATACAAAATGCGTTAGGTTCAGACATAATGATGGCATTTGATGAATGTGCACCATACCCAGCAGATAGAGAGTATGTAAAGAATTCATTAGAAAGAACAACAAGATGGTTAAAAAGATGTAAAGATGCCCATAATAATACAGACAAGCAAGCTTTATTTGGTATAATACAAGGTGGAATGTATAAAGATTTAAGAGAGCAATCAGCAAAAGAAATAACAAGTATTGATTTACCTGGATATGCAATTGGTGGACTTAGTGTTGGAGAACCAAAACCACTTATGTACGATGTACTAGAACACACAACTCCATTTATGCCAAAGGACAAACCAAGATACTTAATGGGAGTTGGTAGTCCAGATGATTTGGTAGAAGGTGTTATAAGAGGAGTAGATATGTTTGACTGCGTTTTACCTACTCGTATAGCTAGAAATGGAACTGCAATGACTAGTCAAGGTAAAGTAGTGGTTAGAAATGCAACTTATGCTGAAGACTTTACTCCACTTGACCCTGAATGTGATTGTTACGCTTGCAAAAATTATTCAAGAGCTTATATAAGACATCTTGTAAAAGCAAATGAAATATTGGGTGCAAGATTGATAACTACTCATAATCTTCACTTTTTACTAAATTTAATGAAACAAATAAGACAAGCGATAATGGAAGATAGATTACTTGATTTTAGAAATGAATTTTTTGCAAAATATGGGTATGAAATATAGGTTTTGCACTATTAATTATAATCATTTTAATATATAATATTCAATAGTACTCAAAGCTAAAGAAAGTAAATTGTTATATAAACATTTATTATGATTTACAAAAGAGTATAATTTACAAAGGAGTGAAAAATTAATGCCACAGCAACAAATAATGATGAGTGTAGGTCTATGGATAGTAGTAATAGCAATCTTTTATTTCCTAATGATTAGACCTCAAAAGAAAAAAGACAAACAATTAAAAGAAATGAGAAGTAGCCTAGGTGTAGGAGACAAAGTCATTACAATAGGTGGAATAGTAGCTAATGTAGCTAAAGTTGAAGATGATGTTGTAATATTAGAATTAGGACCAAATAGAACTAAAGTTCCATTTGAAAAATGGGCTATAGGTACAGTTCAATCTAGAAAAGAAGAAATAGAAGAACAGTAAAATAGTAATTTAAAAGCCTTTTCTCGAATATATATTAATTTGAGAGGAGGTTTTTTTATGGGAAAATCTAATTATATTTTTAAAGGTTTGGGATATGCATATATAATAACTTTGGCTGTTTTATTAGTGTATAACTTATTTTTGACATTTACAGATATTGGTGGAGATAATATAACTATGGTTGCATCATTTATAACTACTATTTCTGCAGCTATAGGCGGTTTTTACACTTCAAAACACATGCAAGAAAAGGGACTTATGTATGGGCTTTTAGTTGGACTTTTGTACATAGTGTGTATTTTTTTGACTGTGTTTTTAGCACAAGAGAGCTTCGTATTTGAAGTAGGAATGATTTATAAGTTATTGCTTATATCAGCAGCAGGAGGTATTGGAGGCGTATTGGGTGTCAACTTTAAATAGAGTTTATATTAAAGTGGTTTTGTGATATAATCAATAGGAAACAATTAGAAATGGAGGCGTTGAAAATGGAAAATAAACATGTAAAAACTTTATCTCAAGCTACTTTAAAGCAAAGTGCTGCAAAAGGTGGATGTGGAGAGTGTCAAACTTCTTGTCAATCAGCTTGTAAGACTTCTTGTACAGTTGCAAATCAAGAGTGTGAAAGATAGAAAAGTATTGATTTAGTTGTTTGTAAGAGGGTATCTCAAAATGGTTCTTTTATCATTAATGAGGTATCCTTTTTTATTTTTTTTGTCTCCATCTGCGCGAATGAAACCTTCCTTAAAATAACACCCATGATGTAATTCATCACTAAGCTCTGTTGAAATAATAAGGAATATATACATACAAGGGATGAGAAGTATATCAAAATAATTGACTATTTTGATATACTTCCTAATTTTTTGTATTTTATCTAAGTACTTCTTCTTCTGGCAAACTCCACAATTCTAAATTTATCAATTCTATGTCGAGATTCAGTATGCTGGATAAATCGTGTATCTTCAAGGTATACTTCGCTTCGTATAACTACAACATGAGTATCACCATTTAAATCCATATACTGTTTGTCCTCTTTAGTTACAGGTTCAACAGTAATTTCTTTTCGAGCATAGCTTAAATTTAAGCGTAATTTTTTTTCTATATAATCATATAGAGAATCCTCTGCTATATCTTTTGTTAAATTAGGAACTATGTTTCTTACTAAATAATCTTTATCAAGGATTATAGTTTCATTATTTATTTTACGCTGCCTTAAAATATAATGAATTTCTGGTAATTTTTTTGTCTCAAATCTATCCTTTAAGAATTGAGGACATGGAATTGTATTAAAATCAAGGACAATGGTTGAGCTTTCGATTTCGAGTTCGCTTTGAGATTCTGCAAATTCTTTATAGCTAGATAGATTTGATGCAGATAGTACAAATTTTTTTGCATCTATAATCATATTTCCCTTACGTGGTTTTTTTTGTATATACCCCTCATCCGATAATAATCTAAGTGCCTTTCTAACCGTTTCCCTTGATGTATCATAATTCTCAGCTAAAGTTTGTTCACTTGGCAAATAACTTCTTACAGGATAATCACCATCAATTATTTGTTCTTTTAAGTCCGTATATATAGAAAAATACTTGTTCATATTTCTATTCACCTCTCTACTACCTTAATTTACATTATATAGTATACTAAATAATTACAATATTTACAAAAAAAATAGTTGTACAGCTTCGGGAAAACGTATATAATTAGTATATACCAACTGGTATATACTAGATTAAGATGTTTTTGAACTATAATTATCTTAGGGGGAGAAATATGAAGCATACAGATACTCAACTAAAGCAACTTCATGATTATGTTGGAGGGGAAAGTAATATAATTTCTGTTACACATTGTGTAACAAGACTAAGATTCGTACTTAAAGATGAATCAATTGTTAACAAAGATAAGATTAAAGAATTTAAATTTGTAAAAGGTTGTCTTCATAATGGTGGTCAATTTCAAGTAGTAATAGGGCCAGAGGTAGAAAAAGTATACAAAAAATTTATTGACGTAAATAAAATGAATCCAAATCATAAGTCAGCATCAAAAAATGACAGTTCTAAAAAAAATTTATTCCAAAGATTACTAGGTTCATTAGCTGAAATATTCATACCATTATTACCAGCTATAATAGCAGGTGGTCTAATATTAGGATTTAGAAATATTATTGGAGATATACAGTTTGGAGGGGCTACATTAGCTTCAAAAAGTGTATTTTGGAATGGTGTGTATCAGTTTTTATGGTTACCAGCCCAAGCTATATTCCACTTCTTACCAGTAGGTATTACATGGTCAGTATCTAAGAAGATGGGTACAAGTCAAATACTAGGTATAGTATTAGGATTAACATTAATATCACCTCAATTATTACCACCAGCTCAATTAGCTACAGGTGAATTATTATATTGGGATTTTGGATTTGTTCAACTAGCTAGAGTAGGATATCAAAGTCAAGTTATTCCAGCAGTATTAGCAGCTCTGACAATGAGCTATATGGAAATAGGATTAAAAAAGGTTATACCAAGTGTTATATCAATGATTTTTGTTCCGTTTATAACATTATTAACATCAGTAATATTAGCACATGCATTTATTGGACCAGTAGGACGTTTTATTGGTGATGGTATAGGGAATATGGTTGGTTCTGCAATTACAGGTCCATATAGTATAATATTTGCGTTCTTGTTTGGATTATTATATGCACCTATTGTAATTACAGGGGTACATTATGTATTTAATGCAGTAAATTTACAGCTTATAGCAACTTTAGGTGCTACACCATTATTCCCACTAGTAGCGCTAAGTAATATTGCACAAGCATCATCTAGTTTAGCTATTGCAGTTATGAATAAAAACACAGAAGAAAGAGAAATATCTATTCCATCAACAATATCAGGATACCTGGGTGTTACTGAACCAGCAATGTATGGAGTAAATTTAAGATACAAGTTCCCATTCTATTGTTCTATGATAGGTGCAGCATGTGCTTGTGCTGTAGCCAATGCTTTTGGAACAATGGCAAATAGTATAGGTGTTGGAGGTTTACCTGCAATTTTAAGTATCCAACCTCAGTATTGGCTGATATTTACAGGTGCGATGGTTGTAGCTATAATAGTGCCATTCTTCCTTACAGCAGCAGTATATAAAAAGAAAGAATTATCAGGAGAACTTGAATTTACAGAGGTATTAAATAGTTAAGAGGAATAAGGAGAATTAGACATGAGAGTATTATTAATAGATATCGATTCATTAAGACCAGATCATTTAGGGTGCTATGGGTATCATAGAAATACATCACCGAATATTGATGAAATAGCTAGTGAGGGTGTAAGATTTAGCAACTATCACTGTTCAGACGCACCATGTTTACCATCAAGAACAGCTTTAATGACTGGACGTTTTGGCATACATACTGGAGTAGTTAATCATGGCGGTGTTGCAGCCGATTTCAGATACGAAGGTATTAATAGAGATATGGAAGACAGACTTTCTAAAGAATGCTTACCAGCAATATTTAGGAAAAAAGGAATGAAAACAGCATTAATAAGCCCATTTGGTGAGAGACATTCAACTTGGTCATTCTACGCTGGTTTTGATGAAATATACAATACTGGTAGAAGAGGAAGAGCGTCAGCAGAAGAAATAAGTCCAACAATACAAGCTTGGTTAGATAGAAATGCAGATGATGATGACTGGTTTTTATATGTGAACTATTGGGATCCACATACACCATATAGAGCACCTAGTGAGTATGGAAATCCTTTTGAAAATGAACCATTAAAAGATTTTTATACAGAGGAACTATTAGAGAAACATATGAAGGCTGTTGGGCCCCATACATCACAAGAACTATATTCTTACCATGACAATCCAAAGCCAGAAATGCCAAGAGCACTTGGTAAATTAACAAACTTTGAGGATTTAAGAACATTTATTGATGGATATGACATTGGTATTCATTATGCAGACTATCATGTTGGTAAAATAATAGAAAAGCTAAAAGAAAATGGTATCTATGAGGATACAGCGATTATAGTAACTGCTGACCATGGAGAGAATTTAGGAGAACTTGCTATTTATGCAGAGCATGCTACTGCTGATAAGGCAACAACGAATATTCCAATGATTATTAAATGGCCTGGTTCTAGAAAAGGTGTGGAGGATAAAGGTCTTCACTATAACCTTGACTTATGCCCAACAGTAGCTGATATAGTAGATGTTGACAAACCATGTATATGGGATGGTGAAAGTTATGCATCAAGTATATTTGAAGATATTGAAACAGGGCATGATGAATTGATAATAGGGCAAATGGCTCATGTTTGTCAGAGAGCAGTTCGTTTTGAGAACTATATGTACATAAGAACATACCATGATGGATATTATCTATTCCCTAAAGAAATGTTATTTGATCTAGAAAAAGATCCATATGAAACTAACAATATAGCAAAAGAGCATCCGGAGATTTGTAAGGAAGCAGTTTATAGATTGAGTAATTGGCATGATGAAATGATGATGACAATGGATAATCAAGTAGATCCATTGTGGACTGTAATAAGAGAAGGTGGTCCACATCATGCCAAAGGTCATTTAAAAGAATACATAAAAAGGTTAGAGGTAACAGGTCGTGGTGGAGATGCGGTAGAAGAATTAAAGCGTAGACATCCTTATGAATTAGTGTAACATATGTAGATAAATAAATCGCCTTTATATTGTGATTAACTATTTTAGTTAATTTAATATAGAGGCAATTTAATAATTATAGTAAATTTTATGATATTAAAATTAGTATAGATGAAAAAGAGGGGGTAGAACAATATATGAAGCATTTATCAGTACTTATAAAACCAGCATCATCATTATGCAATTTAAGATGCAAGTATTGTTTTTATGCTGATGTAAGCGATGCAAGAAAAATTAAATCTTATGGAATAATGAATGATAGTACAATGAAAAAATTAATTGATAATGTATATAGAGATCTAGAAGAGAATGACATTATCACATTCGCCTTTCAAGGAGGCGAACCAACTCTTGCTGGGATAGACTTTTTTAGATTATTTGTTGAATATGTAAATACTAAAAATAGTAAGGTTAAAGTTCAATATGTTATTCAAACAAATGGAACTTTAATTAATGAGGAGTGGTGTCAATTTTTAAAAGAAAATAGATTTATTGTGGGACTATCTATTGATTGCATGTCAAATAATCATAATGAAAATAGGGTTGATGCTAATCAAAAAGGAACATTTAATCAAGTTATTAAAACAAAGGAGATGTTTGATAAAAATTCTATTGACTACAATATATTATGTGTTTTGACTAATAATATTGCGAGATATCCTAAAAAAGTATTCTCGTTTATTATTGATAATAATATTAAATATATTCAATTTATACCATGTCTAAATGATTTAGATTGTTCAAATGAGTCAAAACATGCATTAAAACCTGAAAGATTTTCAAGTTTTTACAAACAAATATACCCATTATGGGAAGAAGAATATAAAAAAGGAAATTATATTAGTATTGGACTAATTGATAATATAGCTAATTTATTAACAAGAGGTAGAACAGGAACATGTGGCATGTCGGGACAGTGTCAAATACAGTATGTTATAGAAGCTGATGGTGGGGTATATCCATGTGATTTTTATGTGTTAGATGAATATAAGATAGGAGATATAACTAAAGATTCTCTTAAAGAGATATTCAATAATAAAAAGGCACAACAATTTATTAATAATAAAGAAGAACTCACGCAAATCTGTAAAAATTGTGAATATGTCAGATTATGTAATGGAGGATGTAAAAGAATGCAAAAATCTATGTACATAAATAAGGATAATACATACTGTGGATATAACGATGTTTTAGCATATATCTTAAATTCACTAAATCGTATTATCTAATACAAAGAAGGAAGTGAAATATATTGCATATTGGATTAATTTATTTTTTTGTTATTATTTTTGCTAATACTGTAGGTGCTGTATCTGGCATGGGAGGAGGTGTCATAATAAAACCATTATTTGATGCTATTGGCGTACACTCATTATCAGAAATATCATTTTATTCAAGTGTGGCTGTCTTTACAATGGCTATTGTATCTACAATTAAGCAAATAAAAAACGGAATTAATATAAATTATAAGTTAACTATAGCGATTTCTAGTGCATCAGTAATTGGAGGGGGGATTGGAAATACATTATTTCAAACTTTGCTAAAGATATGTAGTTCAGAAAATACAGTTATGGGAATTCAAATAATATTAACAATAATATCTCTAGGATTTGCATATTTGTATACTAAAAAATCGTGGAAATCTTTAGAGCTTAAAGATATTAAATGGTATGTGTTGGTTGGTGGGTTTTTAGGTTTATTATCTACATTACTTGGAATCGGTGGTGGTCCAATTAATATTGCGATTATTATGCTTTTCTTTGGGATACCTATAAAAGAAACAACAGTATATTCTATAATTATAATATTATTTTCGCAACTATCTAAGTTAGCTTCAATAGGTTTATCTGTCGGATATGCAAGATATGATTTAAGTTTGTTAGTATTTATAATTCCGGCGGCTATACTAGGTGGAAGTCTAGGAGCAAAACTGAGCAAAACTTTAAAGGATGATACAGTATTGGTAGTTTACCAATATATTGTTGTTTTTGTAATATTTTTAAATGTATTAAATGGAGTAAAAATTAATTATTAAATATAAATATGTGCACAGTAGAAGGGGGAGTTATGTTAGATTTTAAAAAAAGTACAGTATATCAGATATACCCAAAATCATTTAATGATACTAATGGTAATGGTATTGGAGATTTAAATGGGATTACAGAAAAATTGGATTATCTTAAAAACTTAGGAGTAGATTATGTATGGATAACACCATTTTTTGTATCACCTCAAAAAGATAATGGATATGATGTAGCTGATTATTATAATATAGATCCGTCATATGGAACTATGAAAGATCTAGAAAATTTAATAAAAGAAGCAGACCAAAGAGAAATAAAAATAATGCTTGATATGGTGTTTAACCATACATCTACAGAGCATCAATGGTTTAAAAAAGCACTTGAAGGTGATCCATATTATAAGGATTTTTATATATTTAAAAAGGGTGTAGATCATAAGGCTCCTACAAATTGGATTTCTAAGTTTGGTGGTTCAGCATGGGAATATGTTGAAAAATTCGATGAGTATTATTTACACTTATTTGACAAAACACAGGCAGATTTAAATTGGGAAAACCCATCTGTAAGAAAAGAATTGGTTAATGTATTAAAATTCTGGATGAATAAAGGAATTAAAGGATTTAGATTTGATGTTGTAAATCTAATATCTAAACCTGAAAAATATGAGGATGATTATGAAGGTGATGGAAGACGTTTCTACACTGATGGACGTAGGGTACATGAATTATTAAAAGAAATGTGTATAGAAAGTGGAATGGTAAAGAGAAATATGCTAACTGTAGGGGAGATGTCATCTACATCTATTGATAACTGTATCAAGTATTCTAATCCAGATGAAAAAGAGTTGTCTATGTGCTTTAACTTCCATCATCTTAAAGTAGATTATAAGAATCAAAACAAATGGGATCTACAAGATTGTGACTTTATGATGCTAAAAAATCTTTTAAATGAGTGGCAACTAGGTATGCAAAATAATAATGGATGGCAAGCTGTTTTCTGGAGTAACCATGATCAACCACGTATTATATCCAGATTTGGTGATGATAAACAATATTATAAAGAGTCAGCGAAGATGCTAGGAACAATGATTCACTTTTTAAGAGGAACACCATATGTTTATCAGGGTGAAGAAATAGGTATGACTAACGCATATTTTAATGATATAAATCAATATGTGGATGTAGAAAGTTTAAATTATTATGAAATATTAAGGTCAAAAGATATTAATGAAGCAGAGATATATAAGATTTTACAAGAAAGGTCAAGGGATAACTCTAGAACTCCAGTGCAGTGGGATGATACTACTAATTCTGGATTTAGTAGTGGAACTCCATGGATTCAAGTAATTGATAATTATAGGGATATTAATGTTGATAAAAATTTAAAAGATAAAGATTCGATTTTATATTATTATAAAAAAATGATTACTTTAAGAAAAGAGCTAGATGTAGTAGCGTATGGAGATTTCAAGCCATTGTTAGAGGATAGCGATTCTATATTTGCATATGAAAGAACTTTTGAAAATGAGTCACTGATTGTTATAAATAATTTCTATGGTGAAGAAAACGAAGTTGTATTAGATGTTAAAGACTTAGACAAATATAAAAATATTTTGTCAAACTATAGTAATAGTATTTTAAATAGTTCTATGAAGTTAAGGCCATATGAATCAATGGTTCTATATAAAAAAGATTAATATTATGTTGGGAGATGAGCTTAATAATATGTTATCAATTTTCAAGAAAAATAGGAGTAAGACATCAATACATGCATTTGTTTCTGGTAAAGTAATACCTATAGTTGGGGTAAATGATCCTGTTTTCTCATCTAAAGTTTTAGGGGATGGATTAGCTATATATCCTAATGATGGATTAATAGTTTCACCATGTAATGGTGAAATAAGTTTGACTATGGATGATAGTAAGCATGCAGTTGGATTGAAATTATCAAACGGTATGGATATTTTGCTTCATGTTGGCATTGAGACAGTTTCTTTGAATGGTGAAGGATTTGACCTTTTTGTTAAAAAAGGAGATAAAGTAAAAAAAGGGGATAAGCTAATATCATTTGATAAAGATTTAATTAAATCACGTGGTTTACAAGATGTTGTTATCATGGCTATTACTAATTATGAAAGCTATAAAAATATTAAGTATTTCACTAATTGTGATGCAATTATAAATGAATCAATTATTGTAGAGGTTTAAATATAATGTATGATTTTAGCAAATTATATCATATACTTAAATTAACGATTAGGTATTTATATTAATCAGTACCTAATTTTTTATAATAAGTTAAAGTTGTATGTAAGTTTTATTTACACAAACTTACATACAGTTTAGTTTACTATTTCATACTTATTATATTTTTAGATACGACTAAATCCATAGTATCTTTAATCTCTACTTAAGTTATACCCTCTCTAGGATTATCTACTGATAAAGATATTTTTTTCTATCTTCATCTGCAAATGTCATTAATTGATGCCTTGACAGCAGCACCACTTGCAGCTAGTTCAAAAGCACCAATAGTATTAACTACAGAAGAACTTTCTAAGTCACAAGAAGAAGTAGTTGAGTTAAGACTTAAAAATGCTACTAAGTTAGTACAAATAGGTGAAGGAATAGCTAAAAATGCTATTGAAAAAATAGCAGAAAAAATAAACTTATTTACTAAGAACTAATAATATATAAGATCTGATGTTATAAGCTTGTTTAGATAATATAAAATTATACAAGGTGTTTAGATAAGATATAATGTCTATAATATAAAATTATACAAGATGCTTAGATAAGATATGATGTCTACAATATAAAATATATACAAATAATGAAATAAAAATAATAAAAATAAGGTATCTCATTTAGAATTGATTTGAGGTACCTTATTTTCTTATTTTTTGATTATAATACTGTAAAATTAATATTATAAAAAAATTATTATAAATGATATTGTTTATAATGATTAAACACCTTATTAACATATATTATTTTGAATTTATTACTTAATTAAATAAAATAAGTTATAATGTTTTGAATTTATGGAGAATAAAAACTTTAATTATAGTGTTTGAGTTATATGGATAACTATGGTATTATATATAAAATATGGTAACAAAACTGTAACTTTTTATTGAGAATAGACAAAAATATTGATAAAAAAATATGAAAAATATATTGGGGGTAAATAATAATATGAAGAATAGTAGAAAGATATTAGCTATAGGACTTACACTATCTTTAGTAATGGTAAATACTCCTATAGTAAATGCGTTGACATCAGTTGAGCAAATAAAAGGTAATGATAGGTATGAAACAGCGGCAAAAATAGCGGATAAACAAAGCTATAGTACAGCAATACTAATTAATTCAGATAATAGCTTGGCAGATGGTCTTAGTGCGAGTGGTTTAGCTGGAGCTTTAAATGCGCCTATTTTAATGACAAAACAAAATCAAATTCCAAGTACTACTATGGAAAGACTGAACAAAGCAAACACTGTATATATAATAGGTTCAGAATCGACAATAAGTAAAAATATTGAAAATCAATTACTTTCTAAAAAGAAGGCTGTACAAAGAATATTTGGTGAGAATAGATTTGATACGAGCGTAAAAATAGCTGAGAAAATTAAAGAAATGAAGCGTATTGATAAAGTAATTATAGCTAATGGAGTTACAGGAGAAGCAGATGCGATAAGTGCATCGCCAGTAGCTGCAAGAGATGGAGTACCTATAATACTTACAGATGGAAATAGTGTAGGATTTGATACAACAGGATTAAAGAGTTATGCACTTGGTTCTAGTGAGATAATAAGTGATGAATTGGTCAAAAGTACAAATTCCGTTAGGCTAGGTGGAACAGATAGGTTTGACACCAATAAGAGAGTTATACAAGAGTTTTATAAAAACAGTAAAGAGTTTTACTTAAGCAAGGGTCTACAATTGACAGATGCATTAGTCGCTTCTACAATAGCAAAAAATGCTCCTGTAGTCTTAGTGGAAAATGGTAGCAATAAAAGTATTTTAAGTGGAGCAGACAAACTTACAGTACTTGGAGGAATAAATCAGAATATAATCAAACAGTGTATAAATCAAGCTTCTCCAAATCAACAAGGATTATACTATAATCCAAATGATAGAGCATTTAAGGACAGAATAAAGGGAAAAGTATATGCTCTTACAAAACAATACAGAAAAGAAAATGGAGTAAAAGAGTTAGTTGTAGCAAGTAGATTAGAGGGATTAGCAAATGATTGGTCTAATTTAATGGCAAATAAGAAGACTTTATCTCATACAATAAATGGGAAAAATTCATATTCTACTTTTTTAAAGTACTTAGACTGGAGCGCGATTAAGCCTGGATATGTTGCAGTTCAGGGTGAAAATATAATTAAATATAAAATTCCAGATAAACCTGTTTACACAAATAGAGATGCAGATGATATAGGAAATTTTATTTTTAATGAGTGGAAGACAAATCCTGAAGAAGGTACCAATATGCTACATAAAGGATATGAAATAATGGGATTTGGAATAGCCATAACAGGAGATAAGAATATATACGCAACACATGAGTTTTATGGAAGATATAAAGAATAATAAAAATATATACAAAATGATAGTTGTGATAAAATAATATATAAATAATAAAATTATAATGGAAAATAACATTTATATTAATATAATAATATAAATGTTATTTTTTTATAATTTAGTAGAAAAAAATTGTATCAAAAAGTTTAAATATGGTATAAAATGGGTAAGAAAGTAGTGAAAATTAAATGGCAAAATTAGGGAAATCTAATGACGCAAAACTATAGGGATTAAAGCTTTTAAAGCCATATCAGCCAGTTGCTAAAAAGAGTAAAGTCTTTTTATTTTATAATTAAGATTCTCTTTGAGTGTCTTTTTTTATTGTCTGAAACTATAGTATTTAAATTCATGAGAGATTAGAAATTTATTGAGGGAGGATTGTTGTTTCATGAAAAAAGCAATATCTTGTGTGCTAGCAGTATCAATGTGTAGTGCACCACTAAACGTTTTTGCAGAACCTATATTAGAGGGGAAGTTAAGGGCAGTTGAAAAATCAGTTACAGAGAAGTTAAAGGGGAATCTTGAAGTAGATTTAAATTTTTCACTTCCAATAAAAAATAATGAATCAGAAAGTATAACCAATATACAATTGGAATTAAAAGATGATAGTAATAATAGTGGAATAATAAAGCTTGGAGAAAAAGATTCAGGAATATTAAATATTGGGGCAGATAACATAGAATATACTATAAAAAAATTATCTGCAAGTAGAAGTGAAATAAAAAATAAAGATGAGAATATATCATATTATAATATTGTATTTAATAATTTACCTGTTGGAAAATACAATGTAGAAGTATCTGGAGGAGGCTTTAATAGTAAGGAAATTAAAGACATTGATATATCAAGTTATTCACAAAGAGTTTTATTAAGCAATAGAGCAAGTGTAGATGATAAAAATCAACCTTTAAACTATGAACTATTCTTGATGGGCGATGTAAATAATGATGGAAAAGTGGATAAGAGTGATTATGAGGATGTATTGAAAAATATAAATTCAAATAAAAGTGAATATGATTTAAATAGAGATGGAAAGGTAGATATTGCTGACCTAGATTATGTTCAGAAAAATTTAGGGCAAAGTGAAGATGCAAAAAGCCTAGAGAGTATAGTATCTACCAATCCTATAGTAGATACAAGTAAAGTAACATTAGAAAAAAACAGTGATACAAATATTCAGGGTACTGTAGAGGATTTATTCAGTGGAGAGAATAGTGGAGTTAAAATATCTCCAGCAAATGCAGGTGATAAGATATCAGAAGAAAAACCAGCAGTAATGGATATAGCTTTATCAGAAGCACTTAATATGGAAGTCATAAATATAAAAGCACCTGAAGGGAATGCTCCAGCAAAAGGAATAGTTGAAGTTACAGATAAAGATGGTAATGTTCAACAGGTTCCTTATGAAAATAAAGAATATGTGGAAACTTTGAAAGAGGAACAGAAGCAAGAAGAAGTAAACAATGAACAAGAAGAAACAAGTAATAAAGATGAAAATATAGAGCAGCCTGATAATAATAACTTAGACAGTAATCAAGAAGAAAAAAATGATAAAGAAGATTCAACTTCAAATACAACTGATAAAGAAAATAACGATAAAGAAAATAATGATAAAGAAAATTCATCAACAGATAAGTCTGATTCAGACAAAGATACATCAAAACAAGAAGACAATATCAGCAAAGATGATAGTTCTACAACATCTACATACGGTAGGTCAGCAGTAGAAACATATGCAGAAGTTCAAGATAGCGATATAGTAATAAATCTTGGTAAACAAGTAGCAGTAAAAAAGATAACAATAAAAATAACAGCTACAACAGCAAATGATAGAAATCTTGCAGAAATATCTAAAGTTGAATTTTTAAATAATGTATATAAAGAAATACCAAAACCAGATATGAATATACCTAAAATCAATAAAATATCTACTAGTACTGCTGTTGGAAATGAAAAGGTATCTTTTTATTGGAATAACGAAGCAAACGTATCTGCATACGAACTTACATTAGATACGATTGACAGTAAAGGAAAAGTATTATCGACTAAAAAATTACAAACTAGTAAAAATACTATAGATGTTAGAGATATACAAGCATATGGATTATATAGAGTTAGCATACAGTCTTTAAATGGAGATTGGAGTAGTGGATACAAAGATGCAACAGCAGAAAACTTGGATGGAGTTCCAGAAAATGTAGACTCAAACTATAAGCCTATACAATTTAGTCCAGATAGTATAATAGAATTTCAAGTTGTTCCAGATACAAAGCCAGAACCACCAGAAGGTATAAATGTCAAAGGTAGATTTAAGGCTCTTGATGTAAGTTGGAAAAATCATAAACAAGCTAAAGACTTTGATTTATATTATAGAGAAAAAAATTCTAATGGTTCTTGGACAAAATATAATGACAAACTTATTCGTGGAACAAGTTTAAAAATAGAAGGGCTTAAGGATAATACAACATATGAAGTTAGAATGACAGCTACTAATCATTTAGGCACTAGTGGAATGTCTAAAACATATATAGGAACAACTGAAAGTGTGGATGCTCCAACAACACCTAACTATAGACTAATTAATACTCCTAAGTTAGATGCAGGTTCTGGAATACCAACAAATCATATAGTAGATGTTACTTATCCAGCTGGATATGACAAAAGTGAATATAGTGATAAAAATCCATTTAATAAATTTAATATAGTAGATGGAGACTTTACAACACACTGGACATTCCCAAGATATAATGCAGCTGAAGGAACGAATAGAGGACCAATCATAACTTTCGATAAAGCTTATACTATGGATACTTTTATGGCTACACCTCGTTTTGATGTTTCTGATAAGACAATTAATGACTTTGAAATACAATACTGGGATGAAAATGGTCAATTACATAACCTGGGAGATGTACCTTTTGAAACAAAGACAGACCCTGTAAATAATAATAGATATGTAATGGTAAGATTAAAGGAACCAATAAATGCTACTAAAATACAAGTTAGTGTTTGTTCATCATATTCATATAAGTCTAATATATCAGAGCTTAAGTTCTATGAATATGACAGTATAGAAGATGATGTAAGAAATCTATTTATGGATGACCTACAAGTTGAATTAAAAGAAGATGTAACTCAAGAAAAAATAACTGAATTAAAAGATAGACTTAATACTCCAGATAAAGCTAGTGGAGAATATCATCCATATAAGACAATTATTGATAGAGAATTAAAGCTAGCACAAGACTTATATAATGATAGAGCTACACTTACTGATATAACAACTGTAAATCAAGATATAAATGTTTCAGGAAAATACAAAGATAAGAGCGGAAACTATACTGTTAAGTCTAATAATCTAGGTATGGGAAATGACTGGCAGGCATTGGGTGTAGCTGCTAGAGCTGGAGATGAAATCACGATATATGTTGGAAGTAAAAGTGGTAGAACTCCTAAACTAATATATACACAATACTATGGAGAGTCTGGTGCATATAAGAGTGGAGAAATAAATCTTAACACTGGTAAAAATGTAATTCAGTTAAGTAAGCTTCATAGTTTAGATGTAGAGTGTGGAGGAAGCTTGTACATAAGATACCCTTATGATACTCAAAGTGGTGGAGATATAAAGGTACGTGTAGCAGGGGCTACTAAGATACCACATCTTAACTTAAATGGAATGATAAATGATAAGAGTCCTGAAGGAGTTTCTGAATCTAAGAAAAAGATAAGAGCCTATATAGAAGAATTAACTAAATATAAGAATGATATAAAGGGAGAACCATATTATCCAGGAACGAATATTGGTAATTCATATGGATATTCAGAAACAACTGGTGTATTAAACACTACAGATATTGAAAGTGATAAAGTTACACTAAATGTTCCAGCAACAGCTATATATCAAGGAATATCAAAAGGAAATTCTGATTTAAATACACAAGTAGATAGATTATACAATAGTATGCTTGCATGGGAACAGATGATGGATTTAATATATTCTGAAAGAGGAGTATTTAAGACACAAGACTTAGATGGTAATGGAACTGTAGATGACAATGAATTTGACATAACTAAAAATGATATGGCTCCTAAATCTCGTATGAACATAAAATATCAAAGAATGTTTATTGGAGCATTTATGTATGCTTCTGGTTTACATGTAGGAGTAGAGTATGGTTCAGTTCCAGGGCTTATGAATGGAGTACCTTTCCAAATAGATGCTAGTGGAAAAGCTACAGGAGGAAGTTTATTTGGATGGGGAATAGGTCATGAGATAGGACATGTTACAGACATTGGTAAGATGACATATAGCGAAACTAGTAATAATGTACTTGCTTTACTTGCTCAAACATTTGATGATAAGACACATTCAAGACTTGAAGGTTCAACAATGGACAAGATATATGAACATGTAACTTCAAACAGTTTAGGTATACCGAGTAATGTATTTGAGAGACTTGGAATGTTGTGGCAATTACATTTAGCTTATGACAATGACTTTACTGGTTCAATGTTAAAGAATAACTCAGATGCTGATTTAAGCAATGACACATTCTATGCTAAAATTTCAAGAAAATACAGAGCACTTTCAAGTGGTGACCCAATAAACAACTTACCAAAAGACCAAATGTTAGTGGCAATGGCATCAAGTGTTGTTGAAAAAGATTTAAGAGATTACTTTAAGGCATGGGGAGTAGAAATTACACCAGAGCTAAACAGTATAATGGATAGTAAAAAGTACGAAAAAGAGACTAGAAAGATACAATATATAAATGATGAAGCTAGAAGAAAGATTTTAAATGAAAATATAGTAAGTATGGCAGAAGATACTAAAGTAAGTGCTGGCTTTGCTGATGGAGTACAAAGTGGTTCTCTAGTTAAATCTAATAAAATATCTATAGACCTAGATGTTGATAAAGACAAAGATAAGATATTAGGATATGAGATAATAAGAAGTGATGGAAACTATTTAGATGGTGAGAATGGAACTCAAGTAAAATACAGAACAGTAGGATTTGTGGATGCAAAAGGAAATAGTCAAGCTAAATTTACTGATAATATATCTCCTCTTAATAATAGAGCATTTACATATAAAGTAGTTGCGTACGATTATCATCTAAATCCAACAGATGAGTTTGAAGTTGGTACTGTAAAATTATCAGATGAAGGAAAAATAAACAAGTCAGCATGGTCATTTATAACAAACACTGTTTCTGATGGTGATGTTAGAACTGAAAATGACTCACATGGACCATTACAAAATCCAGAAATTGATAATATAAAGGATAATGATGCAAGTACAACATATAAAGGAAAGAGAATTAGTAAAGCTGAGTGGAACAAAGACCCACAAAAAGACCCAGATATAAATGTAGAAGAAAATCCATATATAATAGTAGACATGAAAGAGACATTGCCTATAGTAGGGTTAAAATATACAAAGCCAAAAACTGAAGCTAGAAAGTTCTCATTAAAAGGATTATTCAACCTTAGAAAAGATACTAGTACAACATACAACCCTTTAACTAATTACAAGATACAAGTAAGTAATGATAAAAAGAATTGGGAAGATGTTAGCCAAGGAACTTTTGAATATGGACAAGACTTAGTTGGTGGAGGAAAAGACCAAGATAATGAAGCTAGAGTTACATTTAATAAAGATGGTAAACTTTGGACATACCAAGCTAGATATGTAAAACTAATATCAAACAATAAGTCTAATATAGAAGTTGCAGAGTTGGATATAATTGGGCCTCCAGGTGACAATATAGAGATTGGAACAGTAAATAGTGTAGACCAAACTCGTACTAATGGAATTGGAAAACTAGTAGAAGATTATGTATATCAAAGTGATGACCCTAATACAAGTGAAAATGAAGAAGCTAAGATTCCAGATGGTTCAATAGTAATTACAGGAGAATACAGTGGAAATCCAGCATTTAATTTACCATTACTTATAGATAAAAACAATAAAACTATATCTGGAGAAGCACTCTTATTTGCAGAGATACCAGAAAAAGGTGAATTAGGTGAAATAAGTAAAGGTACATGGGTTTACTATATGCCAAAAGAAAGCTTTGATTCTTTAAGTGATAAGGTCAAGGCTGAATTATATAGATATAATGAACTTCAAGGAGATACTCCAGTAGGTCAAAGATTTGTAAGTGATACAATGTATGTACCTGTGGAAGCTAAAAATTATGATGAGTTAAAGACTATAAGTCTTACTGATAGTAATAGTAAAGCTAGAAAAGCTACAAGAAATGTTATTGATGTAAGTAACAAGAAGATTATATCTATAAATAATAAAGTAAAAGGTAATATTGTTAGAGACAAATAGTTAATAGAAATTTAAATATAATAAAATGATACTTATGGTATTTAATAGTCAATGTTAATAGCTATTAAAAATTCTAAAGAATAAAAAATTAAATATTAAATATGAAGTAAATATAGTACATGGATGTAGATATAAAATTAAGATAGTCTATAAATCAAATAAATAAGTCTGGGTGGATATTTGATTGTATGCACCTAGCTAATGGTAGATAAGGAAGGGTGTTATGAGTAAAGGAAAATCTCTTATAAGAACTTTGGCAGTGTCGACTATGGCAGTAGCTATAACTGGTAGTGCTACATGTGCATATGCAGCTCCAGTATTACAAGGGGCAAAAACATATGAAAAAGTAAATACTATAGATATATCTGTGGATTCAGTAGAAAATATAGTATATTCATTTCAAGCAAGTATAAAAGTACAAGGTGAAGTGGAAGTAGCAGATAATGAGCAAGGACAAAAGATTAAGTGGGCTGATAATATAGACGCTCAGATAAAAAGTGGAAATGCAAATGCTAATTGTGTTTCAACATATGATAAAGCAAGTAATACAACAACATTAGATATATATGTTACATCAAATGAAGATTTGTTAGATGGAAATACATTAAATATAGGTAGAATATCTGTAAAAAAATCTGGAAGTAATTCAAGTGCTAAGTATAAAATATTGGGTAATGGAGAACGTTCTAAGCCAGCTTTAAAAATTGTAACTTATAACAATAAAACAGTTGATTATGAAAGTGTAGATTCTAGTGAAAGTTTAAACTTCATTCTTATCAATGAGGATGAAATAAAACCAATAGGAGGAACTGGCTCTAGTAAAAACGACCCTGAAAAATATAAGGTTGAGAAAAGTGAATCACTTGAATATTTATTAAATAATATTAGAATAAACTATTCTGTTGTTAGTAAAGAAACCGAAGAAAGTGGTTCAAATATAATATTGAAGCTTGGATTATCACAAAAATCAAGTAAAGGAAGAAAGGCTACAATAAGTAAGTATGTTGAAGTTACACTTCCTAAAAGTTTAGAGTATGTAGTTGAAAATGAGTTAGCTAAACCAGATGAATTACCACCAGATAATTCTGGTGGTGAAAATAATGGTGGTGGAAGTAATTCAGGTGGCTCATCTGGAGGAGGCTCTGGAGGTGGGAGTTCAAGTGACTCTACATCTAATGTTACAGTAAAGAAATTAAAAGGTGCTGATAGATTTGAGACAGCTGTTAAAATATCTCAAAATAGTTGGACAAAATCAGATACAGTTGTAATAGTAAATGGAGAAGATAAAAGTATGGTAGATGGGCTTACAGCTACACCACTTGCCAGTGTAAAAAATTCACCAATTCTTTTATCTTCAAATGATAAACTTCCTCAAAAAACTGTAGAGGAACTAAAAAGATTAAATCCATCAAAAGTAATTGTAATAGGTGGAAATAACTCAATGCCAAATTCAGTTGTTGAAGACATTAAAGGAGTAAATTCAAAAATATCAGTACAGAGAATAGGTGGAGATACAAGGTATCAAACTTCTATTAATATAGCAAAAGAAATTGATAAGACAAATAATGTAAGCAAGTTGTATATAGGGGCAGGAAATGGAGAAGCAGATTCATTGTCAATAGCCTCACTAGCTAGTAAGGAAAAAACTCCAATAGTACTTACGCAAAAAGATGGTGTAGATAGTGAAGCAGAACAATTTATTAAATCAAACAAGGTGTCAAATGTATACTTTATTGGTGGAGTAGAAAAAATATCTAACAAAGCTATTGAACAGGTTGGAAAAATAGCAAATAAAGATGTATCAAAAAATAGAATAGCAGGTCAAAATAGACAAGAGACAAATGCTAAAGTAATAGATAAATTCTATTCTCAGTCTAAATTAGATGGAGTTGTGGTTGCTAATCAAGATAAGCTTATAGATGCTTTAGCAGTTGGTCCATTGGCAGCTAAGAATAATTCACCAGTTGTACTTGCTACAAATACGTTAGATAAATCACAAGAAGTTTCATTGAAAAATAAAAATTCATCTAAGTTGTTTGAAGTGGGTGGAGGAATAGCTTCATCTGTAGTAGATAAAATTAAGAGTTTAATTGAAAAATAAATATTAACATATTAAGTTTGATAAGAACTAGAATAAGAATGTATTTAGACATATAAATTTATATGCCTAAAGTACATTCTTATTTTTTGTTTAAGTTGTTTTAGTAAGCATGTGTTTAAAGCATAGTAGAACCTTAATATCTACCTATGATATAAAATAGTTTTTATATAGATTGTATCTTAGGATATTAAAAATATACTTAAAAATAATTTATCTAAATTTTGACGAAATAGGACATTAATATCTAGACGAAAGATATTTATATAAGATATACTTTATAATGTATAGAAAATAAAGGAAAGATAAAGAAACAGTAGTTCTTTTATAAATATAAAATATAAAAATCATCAGGGGGATATGAAAATGAACAAAAAAATATTATCATTAGGTCTAGCAGTAGCATTAATATTGGTGAGCTTTAAAAATGTAAATGCATCATCAACAGTAGAAAAAATATATGGTAAAGATAGATATGAAACAGCAGCAAAGATAGCTGATAGACAAACTTATGAAACAGTAATTTTAGTGAATACAGAAAAATCGCTTGCAGATGGATTAAGTGCAAGTGGATTGTCAGGTGCAACAAAAGCACCAATATTATTTACACAAAAAAACAAGATACCAGCAGATACAAGTAGATGTTTAAAAAATATCAAAAAAGCGTACATAATAGGTACAGAAGATACTATAAGTAAATCAGTAGAAAAAGAATTAAATTCTAAAAATATAGAAGTTGAGAGAATTGGTGGAGAAGATAGACTAAAAACAAGTTATCTAATAGCTAAAGAGATAGCAACTATAAAAAAAGTGGATAAGGTACTATTAACTAATGCCTACAGTGGAGAAGCAGATGCTATGAGTGTATCATCAGTAGCTACTAGAGATGGAGCTCCAATCATACTTACAGATGGTAAGAGTGTGCCATTTGATGTTAAAAGTATACAATCGTATTGTATAGGCTCAGAAGAAATAATGAGTAATGCTATAGTTAAGAATACAAACTCAGTAAGAATAGAAGGAACTGACCGATTTGAAACTAATGAGAAGGTAATAGACTATTTTTATAAAAATTCAGATGGATTCTATGTATCAGATGGCTATCAATTAGTAGATGCTATAGCAGCTGCACCATTAACTAAAGAGTTTCCAATGGTATTAGTAAATAATGGTAGTAGTAAGCTTGTATTAGAAGGAGCTAAACACATAACTTCTATAGGTGAGTTAAGTGACAAGGTAATAGAACAATGTATAAGCGCATCAAAGTCAAATGGACAACGTCCAACTATCACAATAGGAGCTACAGAGATATATAAAGGTGAAAAGTTTGATAGTAGTAAGTTGAATATAGTAGCTAAAGATAACACTGGGAAGGTTCTACCAATAGAAATTGATGGATTTATAGATACAAATAGAGTAGGTACATATATATTGACACTAAAGGCTACAGATGAATGGGGAAAAAGTACAGAAAAAAGAGTAGAAATAAAAGTGCTAGATGATAAGACTCATGATTATAATAGCCCAGAATTTAAAAAGATGGTGTCTAGTGAAATGTATAACTTAATTAATTCTTATAGAAAAGAAAAAGGGAAAGGTTCTTTAGTAGTATCTAGTAGACTAGAAGGAATGGCAAATGCATGGTCTAAGTATATGATGGATAAAAAAGTTTTTGCACATTATATAGATGGTAAAAATGCTCCACAAGTATTTTCTGAATTTGGAATGAGAAGCGAGGAAAATATAGCATATATTTATATTAATTCTAAGAATGTTCAAACGACTCAAGATGCAAAAGATTTGGCAAAGACTGTATTTGAAGTGTGGAAGAAGTCTCCTGAATACAATGCAAATATGCTTAGTGATGATTTTTCTAGTACTGGATTTGGACTTTATATATTATCTGATGGTCAGGTACATGCTACTCAAGAATTTTTAAATGGTAATGAAGGTAGTTTGTAAAAAACTACCATAAATCTTGTTTTTTTATTAATTTACTGATATCATAAAATTTAAAATCACATCTAAAGTACTTTTTGTAATCTGTTTTGTTATTTACTTTACAGGTTATGGTATTTTAGATGTTTTTTATTTTAGAATTTATAAATTTTAAGGGAATAACTACTGAGGATGTAATTTATAATGAGTTGAATTATTAAAAGATTGGTAGGAGGAGTTTTATGAAGGTAAATAAGAGAATATTATCAATAGGATTGACAGTATCATTAATAATGGCAGGGGCAATAAATATCAATGCACTTTCAAGTATAGAAAAGATACAAGGGAAAGATAGATATGAGACAGCTGCCAAAATTGCACAGAAGCAAACTTATGAAAATGTAGTATTAGTAAATACAGACAATACTTTAGCAGATGGGCTTAGTGCAAGTGGATTAGCAGGAGCAGTTAAAGCATCTATATTATTATCACAAAAAAATAACATACCATCAGATACAGAAAAAATGTTAAAAGATGTAAAGAAAGCTTATATAATAGGGACTGAAGATTCGATAGGAAAATCAGTTGAAAACAAATTAAAGCAAAAAGGAATAGAAGTCAAAAGAATAGGTGGTAATGATAGAATAGAAACAAGTTATCTTATAGCAAAAGAAATAGCTTCAATAAAGCCTATAGATAAGGTGTTTATAACTAATGGGTATACAGGTGAGGCAGATGCTATGAGTGCATCATCAGTAGCATCAAGAGATGGTGCTCCGATTATCTTGACAAATGGAAAGGATGTTCCATTTGATGAAAAAGAAGGTATAAGATGTTATGCTCTTGGATCAGAAGAAATAATAAGTAATGATTTAGTTAAAAAAACTAATGCAGTTAGATTAGCAGGAGAGGATAGATTTGAGACCAATAAAAAAGTTATAAAACATTTTTATAGTTCAGCAAAAGAGTTTTATCTTTCTAAAGGATTCCAATTAGTGGACGCAGTTGCTGGTTCTTCTATAGCAAAGAATGTACCTATTGTATTGGTTGATGGAAGTAGTGATAAGTCTGTACTTAGAAGTGCTGATAAAATCACAGCACTAGGAGGAATAGATGAAAAGACTCTAGAACAATGTTTAAGTGCATCATCATTGGATGCAAATGCACCAACAATAACTATTGGTAATTTAAATGTATATCAAGGAGATAAGTTTGATATAAGCAAATTGAATATAGTTGCAAAGGATAGCAATGGTAACGATTTAACACCAGAGCTTATAGGAAATATTAATACTGATAAGGTTGGTAAATACAAAGTGACTATAAAGGCAACTGATATTGGTGGAAAGACTACATCAATAAATGTAGAAGTAAATGTACTTGAATATAAGACTAATGATATGAATAGTACTGAGTTTAAAAGAATGGTTTCTAGTGAAATGTATAGTCTAGTAAATTCTTATAGAGAAGAAAAGGGAAAAGAACCATTACAAGTATCTAAGAATTTAGAAGGGCTTTCTAATTCATGGTCTAAGTATATGGCAGATAAAGGACAGTTTTCACATGTAATAGATGGTAAAAATTCTGTTGAAGCATTCTCTGGATATGGATTGAGAAGTGAAGAAAATATAGCTTTTGTACCACTTGTTACAAAAAGTACTTATACAACAAAGGATGCTAGAGAAGTAGCAAATGTAATATTTACAGTTTGGAAAAAGTCGGATAAATATAATGAAAATATGCTAAATAGTGATTTTGTATATACCGGGTTTGGATTGTATATATTGTCTAATGGAGAAGTGTATGCTACTCAAGAATTTTTAAATAAGTAAAATTAAATTTTTTAAGTTATTAAATATTGAAACTTAAGGGTATAAAAACTCATATGCTTGGGAAAAATAATAATTTCAAAAAATGCCTTGCAAAAAGAATTAAAATGGATTATTATAGAGATGTGAGAAATATTAGGAATATATGGATGATTATTCTATGTACATAATAAAGAGATGTAATTTTAATATAATGTTGGGAGGAATTTAAGAAATGAATAAGAAAAATATAGCAATAGCTATGTCAGGATTAACAGTGTTAGCTTCGGCAGCACCTGTATTTGCTGCTGTAGAAACAAATGATGCAGGGTACACAGTATCACAAAAGGATTATAAGAAAGCAGTAAAACAAATACAAGATGGAATAAAAAGTAATGTTATAACAGCTGTTACAGTATATTTTGATGGAAGTGAAGTTAAAACTTTAACTGTTACAGGTGGAAACAGTGAAGAAAATCAAAAAGCTAGAGATAAAGAAGCTACAGATTTTTATAATGCAGTAGATGGTAAATTAGATGGTTTAGGTGATGGAAAGTATGTTGATTTTGAAATAGGTTATAACTCAGGTATTGAGAGTTATTCAAAAACTGAATTAACTACTTATAAAAATTTATTAGATAATAAAGTAATAATAAAAGATGCAGCTTCTGGTTCTGGTTTAATAAAGAAAGACACTACTGATAATACTGATAAAATATCTTTAACAGCAGGTAAGGATCTTAAAGGATCAGATTTATATGATATTCAAGTAGTACAAGATACAGCTAATAATGGTTATAAGCTTACTCTAACAGCAAAAACAATAACTGATTTTAAATATGGAACTGTTGGTGCTACTGGATGGGAAGATGGAAAAGCTATAACAGGTTCAACTACACCAGAAGAGTTAGTATTAGCAAAAGGAAAAGTTTTAGATGTTACTGACTCATTTGCTCTTACTCCAGCAACAGGTGCTGTTGCTGGTATTAAAACTGATGCTGCTACTCCTGAACCTAAGAGCGTAAAAGTAAGAATTATAAATGCAAAAGAAATAACAATAGATCTTGACGCAAGTTCATATGATTCTGCTGAATCTTTAGCTAAAAAATATGTATTTAATCCAACTATATTAACTTCAATACATACTAAAGTAGAGGCAGGAAATATAGAAAGAGTTAATGGTAAGTATCAAGTTGAAATATTTGCAGATGGAAAGAGATTAAATACTTTATCAGCTACAGATTCAACAATAGCAAATCCAGATTCTACAGCTAAAGTAATAATTAAAGCTGACAAGTTAAAAGATTTAGAAGATTATATGGATGATTTAAAAACTTATAATAATGGATATTCAAATTCTACAAATGTTTCAGGTGATGATAGAATAGAAACTGCAATAGCACTAAGTGAAAAATACTACAATTCAGATGATGATAATGCATTATTTAAAGAAGAAGTAGATAGTGTAGTTCTAGTTGGTTCAAATGCTATAGTTGATGGTCTTGTAGCATCTCCTTTAGCAGCAGAAAAGAAAGCACCTTTATTATTAGCATCAAAAGATAAATTAGATAGTAATGTTAAGTCTGAAATAAAAAGAGTTATGAATTTGAAAAACACAGTTGGTGTAAACTCTAGTAAAAAGGTTTACTTAGCTGGTGGTGTAAATTCTATATCTAAAGATGTTGAAAATGAATTAAAAGATATGGGTCTTAAAGTTACTAGATTATCTGGTGATGATAGATATGCAACTTCATTAGAAATTGCTGATGAAATAGGTTTAGATAATGATAAAGCTTTTGTTGTTGGTGGAACAGGTTTAGCAGATGCTATGAGTATAGCACCAGTTGCTTCTAAATTAGAAGGTGGCGAGGCTACTCCTATAGTAGTTGTTGATGGAAAAGCTAAAACTTTAAGTTCAGACGCTTCAGATTTCTTAGGAAATGCTCAAGTTGATATAATAGGTGGAGAAAATAGTGTATCTAAAGATGTTGAAAAAGACATAGATGATGCTACTGGAAAATCTCCTGAGAGAGTAAGTGGTGACGATAGACAAGCTACTAATGCTGAAGTTATCAAGAACTCTGATTACTATGATAAAGGTAGAGTTAAGAATTTCTTCTTAGCTAAAGATGGTTCTACTAAAGAAGATCAATTAGTTGATGCTTTAGCTGCTGCAGCTGTAGCAGGAAACTTTGGAACTAAATTTGATTCTGCTGGTAGTGCAACTAGTCCAGCACCAATAGTATTAGCTACAGATTCATTATCTTCTGACCAAAGTGTAGCAATAAGTAAAGCACTTGGTGATAATGATGGTGAAAATTTAGTTCAAGTTGGTAAAGGTATAGCAACTTCAGTTGTAACTAAACTTAAAGACTTATTAAATATGTAATCAAAATTTTATATAATAAAAAGACTCTTCATTGAAGAGTCTTTTTTATTGTTGTAATATTTATCAAACAAAAAAACTCTTAACACTTATTTTAATAAGTGTTAAGAGTTTTTTTGTTTGTACTAATTAAAGTAACTATATATGTGAGAAATACTTAAATAAAAAGATGTTTGATTATTTAAGTAAAATCATTATACTATAAATTAAAATAATTGTCTACTATTATGGATTTTTAATGTATAATAGTAATTGGACAATAGAAAAGGAGGTACTTATATGTCAGTTATAGATGCAATACTTGACAAAGCGGATGAACAAGAAATAAAGAAATTAAATGTTATAGTAGATAAAATAGATGCACTAGAAGATAGTATGAAGAATCTATCAGATGAAGAATTAAAAAATATGACAACAATATTTAAAGACAGGCTTGAAAAAAGTGAAACTTTAGATGATATACTTCCAGAGGTATTTGCTGTGGTAAGAGAAGTATCAAAAAGAAAACTAGGAATGCGTCAATATAGGGTACAGTTAATTGGTGGGATAGTAATACATCAAGGTAAAATAGCAGAGATGAAAACTGGTGAAGGTAAAACGCTAGTTGAAGTAGCACCAGTATACCTAAATGCCCTTACAGGTAAGGGGGTACATGTAATAACAGTAAATGATTACTTGGCAGAGCGTGATAAAGAACTTATGAGGCCAGTTTATGAATCTCTTGGTATGACAGTGGGAGTAATTATAGCTAACCAAGAACCAAGCACAAGAAAAGAACAATATAAATGTGATATAACTTATGGAACAAATAGTGAATTTGGATTTGACTATTTAAGAGATAATATGGTGCCAGATTTGTCTCATAAAGTACAAAGGGAACTAAATTTTGCTATAGTGGATGAGGTTGACTCAATATTAATAGATGAAGCTAGAACTCCACTTATTATTGCAGGAGATGGAGATGAAGATTTAAAACTTTATGAGTTAGCAAATAGCTTTATAAAAACTGTTAAAGAAGAAGACTTTGAGGTGGATAGAAAAGATAAAACTATAGCATTAACAGCAAGTGGTATAAGTAAAGCTGAGTCATTTTTTGGTATAACAAACCTCACTGATATAAAGAACATAGAATTATATCATCATATAAATCAAGCTTTAAGAGGTCATAAGCTTATGGAAAAAGATGTTGACTATGTTATCTCAAATGGAGAAGTAATGATAGTTGACGAATTTACAGGGAGAGTAATGGATGGAAGAAGATATACAGATGGACTTCACCAAGCTATAGAAGCTAAAGAAGGTGTTGAGATAAAAAATGAATCTAAGACTATGGCCACTGTTACTTATCAAAACTTCTTTAGACTATATGAAAAACTTTCTGGTATGACTGGTACTGCAAAAACAGAAGAAGGAGAATTTGAGTCGATTTATAAGCTAAATGTTGTCCAAATACCAACTAATAAACCAGTTATTAGAGGAGATTTACATGATAAGGTGTTTAAAACTGAAGAAGAAAAGTATAATGCTGTTGTAGAAGAAATAATAAAGATACATAAGACTAGACAGCCAATACTTGTAGGAACAGTCTCTGTCGAAAAGTCTGAAAAGTTATCTAAAATGCTTAAAAATCAAGGTATCAAGCATCAAGTCTTAAATGCAAAACAACATGATAAAGAAGCAGAAATAATTTCTAAAGCTGGGAAATTAGATGCTATAACGATTGCTACAAATATGGCAGGTAGAGGTACAGATATTTCTCTAGGTGCAGGAGATAAAGAAGAAGAACAAGAAGTTAAAAATTTAGGTGGTCTTTATGTTATTGGTACAGAAAGACATGAATCAAGAAGAATTGATAATCAGCTTAGAGGTCGTTCTGGTCGTCAAGGAGACCCTGGAACTTCAAGATTTTTTGTAAGTCTTGAAGATGATGTAATAAAACTTTATGGTGGAAAAACTATAGAGAAACTTATGAAAAGAACAAGTCCAAACGAAAATACTGCTATTGAAAGTAAAGCACTTACAAGAGCTATAGAAAGAGCACAAAAAGGTGTAGAAGGTAAAAACTTTGAAATAAGAAAAAATGTTCTTAAATATGATGACACTATTAATGAACAAAGAAAAGTTATATACAATGAAAGAAATAAAGTCCTAAATGATGAGGATATTCAAGAGGATATTCAGAAAATGGTTAAGGATATCATACAAGAAGCAGGAGAAACTTATTTAGTTGGAAGAAAAAGAGATTATTATGGATATTTTAAACATTTATATAGTACATTTATGCCAGCGGATACATTACTAATACCTGGTATAGATAAAAAAAGTGTTCAAGATATAGTTGATGCTACTTATGAAATTTCAAAAAGAGTGTATGACCTGAAGAAGATGATGATTGGTATTGATAAAGTTGCAGAATTGGAAAAAACAGTTCTTTTAAAAGTGGTTGACCAATACTGGATAGACCATATAGATGCTATGGAACAGTTAAGACAGTATATAGGTCTTAAATCTTATGCACAAAAAGATCCATTTAAAGAATATGCTTTAGAAGGATATGATATGTTTGAAGCCTTAAATAAAAATATAAGAGAAGCAACAGTACAATACTTATATAAATTTAACTAAAAAACATTAATGTAATTTTTATTAAATGAAAATATTAATAAAGTATTTGACTTTTTATATTCCAATTACAATTGAATAATTAAATATATACAAATGAAAAAGAAGCTGAAAATCAGCTTCTTTTTCTGTGTGAGAAATACGGAAAAAAGAGATGCTTGAAATTTCTTTCTTCCATTTAATATTATACTATAAAGAAGATGAAAAGTCTATCAGTTATAAACTGGATTATAAAAAAAAATTACAATTTTGTTACTTTTTTGTATACATAAATATTTATAAAATAAAGTACTTAAATGAATTTTATAGTAAATGGTTAATTATTACAATACATCCTATTTATTGAAATAATGTAAGATATATATTATAATTGGTAAATAAGGAAAAATTGATAAAAAACTGAATTTTTTAGGGGGAGAATATCATGAATAGAAAAAATATTTCAGTAGTTATGGCAGCTGCAATGATAAGTACATCAGTAGCTCCAGTTTTTGCTGCAGAAACTACACAGGTAAAAAAACAAACAATAACTAAAAAAGAAGCTACAGAATTAGTTTCAAAAGTTAGAGATCTAATGTCTCAAAAATATACTGGAGGTTCTCAAGTTGGACAACCAATATATGAAATAAAGGTTGGTGAAACTTCATCACAATTAAAAATAATAACTAATATAGATGAGTTAGAAAAACTAGTAAATGCTTTAGGAGAAAATAAAGAACTTCTTGTAACTATAATAGACAAAGGGCATACAACAAATAGTGCAAAAGAAGTAGTTGCAGAAACGATTGAAAAGTATGAAAATTCAGCAGACCTTTCAGCTGAAGCTAATTTAATAACAGAAAAAGCTAAAACTGAAACTAATGGAATTTATAAAGTTGCAGATGTAAAAGCTTCATATGATAGTGCTAAAGATAAGTTAGTTATAACTCTAAGAGATAAAACAGAAACAGTAACTTCTAAAACTATAACAGTAGGTGTTGGTGATGAAAAGGTTGATTTAACAGTAAATCCAGTTGATTCAACTGGAACAAACTTAGACACTTCTGCAGAAGGTTTTAAAGTAAATAAAATAAATAAATTAGGTATAGCAGGAGCTAAAAATATTGATGATGTTCAATTAGCTGAAATAACTATAAAAAATAGTGATTTAAACACAGTTTCACCACAAGATTTATATGATGGATATAGATTAACTGTTCAAGGTAATATGGTAGTAAATGGTATATCAAAATCAGTTAGTGATATTTCATCAAAAGATTCAGAAACAGGAAAGTATAAATTTACTGTTAAATATACTGATGCATCTGGAAATGCGATAGAACTTACTGTAGAAAGTACTAATGAAAAAGAGTTAAAAGATGCTAAATCAGCATTAGAAGGAAATTCAAAAGTTAAATTAATAGCTGGAGACGATAGATATGCAACTGCAGTAGCTATAGCAAAACAAACAAAATATACTGATAATGTAGTTATAGTTAATTCAAATAAATTAGTTGATGGGTTAGCAGCTACACCACTAGCTCAATCTAAAAAAGCACCTATACTGTTGGCATCTGATAATGAAATACCAAAAGTAACTTTAGATTATATAAAAGATATAATTAAGAAAAGCCCATCTGCTAAAATATATATAGTAGGCGGAGAGTCAGCAGTATCAAACACAGCTAAAAAACAATTAGAATCAATAACTAAGAATGTTGAAAGACTAGCTGGAGATGATAGACATACAACTTCAGTAGCAGTAGCAAAAGCTATGGGTTCTTTTAAAGATGCATTTGTAGTAGGTGCAAAAGGGGAAGCTGATGCTATGAGTATAGCTGCTAAAGCTGCTGAACTTAAGGCTCCTATAATAGTAAATGGTTGGAATGATCTCTCAGCAGAAGCCATCAAGTTGATGGATGGAAAAGAGATTGGCATAGTTGGTGGTTCTAATAATGTATCTAGCCAAATTGAAAATCAACTTGTTGATATTGATAAAGATAGAAAAGTTCAAAGAGTTGAAGGAGAAACAAGACATGATACTAATGCTAAAGTCATAGAAACATATTATGATAAATTAGATAAACTATATATAGCAAAAGATGGATATGGAAATAATGGTATGCTAGTAGATGCATTGGCAGCAGGACCTCTAGCAGCAGGTAAAGGTCCAATACTTCTAGCTAAAACTGATATAACAGACTCACAAAAGAATGCCCTTGGTAAAAAATTAAATCTTGGTGCAGAAGTAACTCAAATAGGTAATGGAGTTGAATTGACAGTAATACAAAAGATAGCTAAGATACTAGGTTGGTAATAACTTATACTGTAGAGAAGATTCCTTAATAAACAGAGGAATCTTTTTCTATAGTTATGCTGTTTATTGTAAATTATAACATTTTATGAAATAGGAGGATATAGTAGTGGTAGATGCAACTTTATTTTTTACACCACATCAAGATGATGAAACTTTAAGTATGGGTAGTGCTATAATTGAACATGTTGAAAAAAGTGATACACATGTTATATTATGTACAGATGGTAGCAAATCAATAATAAGAAAAGTATTAGATGATGGAGGGTCTTGTTCTTATCATATTAAAGATGTGCATAAGTATTCTCTATCAGAAAGTGAATTTTCAAAAGATAGAGATGAAGAATTTAAGGATAGTTGTGAAGCAATGGGTGTAAAAGAAAGTAATATACATATAGAAGATAATAGAGCTCATGATGGTGAGCTAAATAAAGAAAAAGCGAGGGAAATAATTCTTAAGTACTTAAAAAAATATCCAGATGCAAAGGTAAAGACTGTTACTCCATTTAAGGCTAGTGGAATACATGAAGACCATAGAGCATTAGGAGAAGCTGCATTAGAGTTATATAAAGAAGGTAAAATAAAAGACTTAAGATTTTATGTAGAACCATATGATTATAATGATTTTAAAAAAGTTAATCCAAATGTAGAGGTATGGGAGGTATTATCTAGTCAAGAGGAGAAGTTATTAAGTGCAATGAATGCATATAAAAAATGGAATCCTGAAAGTGGGCATTATGCTATAGGGTATCATTCAGTAAAATCTCATTTTGATGAGTTAGCTACAAAAAAAATACAGTATGTACATGCTCCATAAAATATTACGAAAGAAATAGGAGGTAAGAATTAATGAAAATATCAAAAAAGATAGTGTTATTGTTAACTATAACATTGTTAACTGTTACATTATATGGAAATACATCTAATGCGTCTACAAAAGATACATTAACAGGTTCTGGAAGATGGGAAACAGCAATAAAAATAAGTCAAGCTGGATGGACAAAGTCTGAGAGTGCTGTGCTAGTAAATGACAATTCAATAGCAGATGCTTTATCGGCTACTCCATTTGCAAAGGCAAAAGATGCACCAATATTATTAACTCAAAGTAATAAATTAGATAGTAGAACAAAAGCAGAATTAAAAAGACTTGGTGTAAAGAATGTATATTTAATAGGTGGAGTTAATACCTTAGGAGTTAATATAGAAAACCAACTAAAATCAGAGAATATAAGTTTTGAGAGAGTATCAGGAAATAATCGATATCAAACTTCTCTAAAGTTAGCTGAGAAATTAAGTAAAGAAAAGGAAATTTCTAATATAGTTGTAGTTAATGGAGAAAAAGGTTTGGCAGATGCAGTAAGTGTAGGCTCTGTAGCTGCTCAAGAAAATATGCCAATTATACTTTCTGATACAGTGAATGGAATAAAAGATTCAGAAAAATTTATAAAAGAAAAAAATATTAACAAATCATATATAGTAGGAGGTATATATTCTGTTTCTAATTCTGTAGAACAAAGCCTACCTAACTCTAAAAGAATAGCCGGAAATAATAGAAATGAAACAAATGCAAAAGTTATAAAAGAATTTTATAAGAGTACAGATTTAAAAAATGTATATATAACTAAAGATGGGATGAGAAAGCAAAGTGACTTAATAGATTCTTTGGCAGTAGGGGTTTTGGCAGCTAAGAACAGTTCACCAGTTGTTTTAGTAGGAAATAAACTTGATTTTACTCAAACTGATGTATTAAATACTAAAATTATCAAAAATGTTGTTCAAGTTGGTGGATTAGGGAATGAAAATGCTGTACAAAGTATAGTTGATTCGCAAGAAGAAACTACATACACAGTAAAAAATACTGATGAATTAAATGTTGCCATCAAAAAATCAGATGCTAATGATATTATAAAGTTTAAGCCAGAAAAAGAAAAAAATATCACTGAATCTTTTAAAATAGAAACAGATAAATCTATAAGTGTAGAATTGGAAGGAACATATACTCAAACCATAAGTATAAATATGCCAAATGGTAGTATAACTAATCTTGGAGATGTAAATGGTACAATAAAAATAATAGATATAAGATCTAGTACATTAGTTAATAAGGGCGAAATAAATTATCTTGATATTTATGATAATAATGGATGTAGAGTTGAAAATGAAAGAGATGGGGATATATGGTTAGTAACTATATCTAATGAATCTAAAGATGTACATATAGAAAATGATGGAGATATAAGTAAAATATCTAATAGTTGTTCTAGTGTAACAATAAAAAATTCCGGAAATATTGATACTTTAAGTGGAAGTAAAGAGATAGCAATAAGTGGGTCAAAGCCGAAAGTTGATGATACAGATAAAGATGATGAAAAAGCTAGTGGTATAAATGTTAAAGTTGAGCCTTGCTCTATACCTAAGAGAGATTATGTAAAAGTTAAAATAGTTACTGAGCCTAAAAATTCAAATTATAAAATCTACTATAAAGTAGTATCTAAAAAACCTACATCTAGATATGTTGGAGATAAAATAAAAGTAAGTGAGTGGGATGATGCACCTTCTTCAGGTACATCATTTGAAGTTGAAGCAAGAAATGGATTTTATATAGAAGCTGTCGAGATAAATACTTCAACGAATAAAATTTCTAAATGGGGTAGATCAGATTCAACAGATGATGGTTTTAAATCAACAGAAGTGGCAAAAGGTTTAAGTGCAAATGTATTTGTAGATGATGATAAGGCTGAGCTAACAATAACAAGAGCAAATTCTGGATGTGAAATTTACTATAGAATTACATCTAGTAAACCAACAGCAATGAATGTTGGAAGTAGTATTACTTTATCTAGTTGGGAAAAAATTAATTCCAGCAGTTTAGAATTGGAATCTTCAGAAGTAAATGGAAAATATGTTGAGTTAGTAGAGATAGAAAATTCTACTGATTTAGTAACAAGATGGGGTACAACTGAAAAAATAGTTACACCAAGTTCTAATATATAAAGAAATAAAGTAGTCTGACATATTTGTAGACTACTTTTTATTTTCTAAAAATTATCATTTTACTAAATAAATAATTTAAAACTATAACAACTATATTAGTAAATACTTTGACTATAATGTCATTTACAAAAAGTAAATCAATCATTACATACATAATAACCATTTCAACAATACCAGAAATCAACCTAAAACTAACAAAAGACAAAAACTCCTTAAACAAGAACTTTATCTCAACTTTTTTACTCTCAAACACAAAAAATTTATTAGTAACATAAGCAAATAAAACAGCAAGTATCCACGCCAAGGCATTTGCAACCATAAAATTAAATGAAATAACTCTAGTAAAAAATAAATATGAAACTATATTTACAAGGGTAGTAAACGCTCCAAAAAATAAATATAATATTGTTTCCTTATGTTTTTTAAAAATCAAATATAACCCTCCTAAACTAATCAAATATAATTTCTTTAAAGACTACTAACACATTTTAGTATAACACATTCATTAACTAATCAATATATTGTAAAATATAATAAAAAATAAAATTATAATATTTTACACTTAATATACACCAATAATCTATATTTTATCAAAATAAAATATGACCTAAATTTAGAAATCTGATATAATAAAAATTAAATACATACAAGGGGGTAAATATGAGAAAGTACAAATCAAAAAAATTGTCAAGCCTACTGGCATTGCTGACAGTTTGCTTTTTAATAGTGTCAACAATACCTGTCTCAGCAGAAAATAATAAAACTCTAGATGGAGTAGAAACTGCAGAGTACTCTGAAAGCTATCTTCAATACCTAGAAGATGTCAAAAATGGAGATACAGCAAAATACAATGGAGTAATACCAGTTCCACATGAAATGGAAGGTACAATACTTCAAAATAAGGGAAGAAGCACTCTTCCATCAGCATATAAATCAAGTGCATCATACAATCCAATAAGTTTAGGATTGACTACACCAGCAAAAAATCAAGGAGACCTTAATACATGTTGGGCATTTTCTGGTATGTCAACTTTAGAATCATTTCTAAAGCTAAAAGGTTATGGAACTTATGACCTTTCAGAAGAACACTTTAGATGGTGGTCAACTGGTGGAACATATGGATGGAACTTAGACGATATGTCAGGTAGTTCAAATGTAACAGCTATAGGATATCTTACAGCATGGGCAGGTCCTAAATTAGAAAAAGATATACCATATAATCTTAAATCTGAATCACAAGGAGCAACAAGACCTTCAAATATGGATACTGCACCTACACAATTCAATGTGACAGATGTTATTCGTCTTGGAAAAGATAAAGAAACTGTAAAAAATGCTATAATGCAATATGGTTCAGTGACATCAGGATATGCACATTATTCAAATTATTTTAATGATGACGAGACAGCATATAACTGTACAAATAAGAGAGCTCCTTTAAATCATGCTGTATCAATAGTAGGTTGGGATGATAATTATTCAAAAGATAACTTTGCATCTGATGTAAAACCAGAATCAAATGGGGCATGGTTAGTAAAAAGTAGCTGGGGAGAATTCAATTCTATGAAAGGATTCTTCTGGATTTCTTATGAAGATAAAACTTTACTTACAGATACAGATAACTATGCAATGAAATCAGTATCAAAACCAGATAGTGACAAAAAAATGTACCAACTTGAATATGCTGGTCTTAGCAAAATAATGTCAAATAAAATAACAGCAGCAAATGTATTTGATTTCAGTAGAGACTCTGAAAAACTTGACTCAGTTATGTTTGAAACAGATTCTGTAGGAGCAAAATATGAAGTATATTATGCACCAGTAGTAAATGGAGTTCCTCAAAATAACTCAATGACAAAACTTGCAAATGGAACAGTATCATACTCTGGATACATAAACGTACATACGAACTCTTATAACCTTCCAAAAGGTAAAGGAGCTATAGTAGTAGTTATAGACAACACAGCAAATCCTAATAAAGAAAAATCTACTTTAGCATATGAAACTAACATAGATGGATATTATCTATATGAAGCTAAAGCAAATTTAGGTGAAAGTTACATACTTCAAAACAACAAATTTGAAGATATAAATACATACAGTGAGTTCTCTCCTTGTAACTTTGTTATAAAAGCTATAACAAAAACATCTTCTGGACAAGCTACTTCAGGAGAATCTTTAACTGGAGCAGATAGATATGAAACAGCAGTTAAAGTTAGTCAAAAAGGATGGACTTCTTCACAAAATGCAGTGTTAGTAAATGGAAATGCTATAGTGGATGCTTTAACAGCTACACCATTTACAGCAGCAATTGATTCTCCAATTCTTTTAACAGGAAAAGACAACTTAGATTCAAAAACTAAAGCTGAGTTACAAAGATTGGGAACTAAAAAAGTTTATCTAATAGGTGGAGAAAATTCTCTAAGCAAGAATATACAAACTCAACTTAGCAATATGGGTATATCAATAGAGAGAATTAGTGGTAGTGATAGATATAAGACTAGTATATCATTAGCTCAAAAGCTAAATAGTATAAAATCAGTTTCACAAGTTGCAGTGGCAAATGGTGTCAATGGACTTGCAGATGCAATAAGTGTTGGTGCAGCAGCTGCTGACAACAATATGCCAATAATACTTACTAATGAAAAGAGTGAGTTACAAGGTGCTGATGAGTTTTTAAATTCATCAAAAATAACTAAATCTTATATAATTGGTGGTACAGCTACTTTATCATCAAATTTAGAAAGTAAGCTTTCAAATCCAACAAGACTTGCAGGAAGCAATAGAAATGAAACTAATGCAAAGATAATAGATAAGTTCTATACTAATTCAGATTTAAAATATGCTTTTGTTGTTAAAGATGGTTCAAAAAGTCAAGGTGACTTAATAGATGGACTAGCAGTGGGAGCATTGGGTGCTAAAACAGATTCTCCAGTTGTTTTAGTTGGAAATAAATTAGATGAGAGTCAAAAGACTGTACTTAAATCTAAGAAGATTGAAACTCCAATTAGAGTTGGCGGAAATGGAAATGAAAGTGCTTTTAATGAATTAAATAGTCTTTTAGGAAAATAATAAACTTAAATATCTTCTAGTTTAAAAAATATTTAATACATGTTAAAAAAAATATTTAAAAATATGTAAAAGAAATAAGCCCTAACCATTAGTATGGTTAGGGCTTATTTCTTGAGAAATTTTTTATAGAGAAAAATGTAATAATTTTAAACTGTAAAATAGTGTAAAGATGCTCTATAATATAATATAGTAAGATTTTAAACGAAATAAGGGGGTAATAAAATGAAAGCACCAAAAACTATTTTAACAATATTGACAATAGCGCTTACTTTGAGTGGGATTTCTATAACTTCATCATATGCACTTACAGAAGAAAAATTAATAGGTGAAGGGAGATATGAAACTGCTGTAAAGATAAGCCAAAAAGCATATAGTTCTAGTAATAATGCTGTACTAGTCAATGATAGCTCTTTAGCTGATGCTCTTTCAGCTACACCATTTGCAAAAGTTAAGGGAGCTCCGATACTTTTAACAGAGAGTAATAAATTAGATGATAGAACTAAAACAGAGCTAAAGCGTTTGGGAGCAAAAGATATTTATTTAATTGGTGGGACTGCTGTGTTAAATAAGGATATAGAGAATCAATTAAAAAATGATGGACTAAATGTAGAAAGAATTAGTGGTAATGATAGATATGAAACTTCATTACTCTTAGCAAATAAATTAAAAGATATTAAAGATGTTAAAGAAATAGCTGTTGTAAATGGTGAAAAAGGGCTAAGTGATGCTGTAAGTGTTGGGGCACCATCTGCTCAAAATAATATGCCTGTAGTTTTATCTAGTCCAAAGAATGGAGTAGAGCCATTTGAAAAATTTATAAAAGATGAGAAAGTTATAAAAGCGTATGTAATTGGAGGGACAAATTCTGTTTCAAGAGCTGTAGAAAAAAGCCTTCCTAATGCAGAAAGATTGAGTGGAAAGGATAGAAATGAAACTAATGCCAAGGTTATAGAAAAGTTTTATTCTGATGTAGATTTAAACAATCTATATGTAACCAAAGATGGAAGTAAAAATGAAAATCAACTTATTGATTCATTGGCAGTTGGAGTATTGGCAGCAAAGAATGAATCGCCTGTTGTTTTGGTTGGTGATAAATTAAATACAAAGCAAAGAGATATACTTAGTACTAAAAAATTAAGTACTGTAACACAAGTTGGAGGAAATGGAAATGAAGAAGCTTTTAATGAGATTAAGACTTTACAAGATAAAACTATCTTTGAAGCTAAAACTGTTGAGGAATTAACTAATATGATAAATATTGCAAGTCCTAATGACATTATTAACTTTAATCCAAAAGAGGATACTGTAAATGAAGCTTTTAGAATGGTAACAAATAAACCAATAACTGTGAATATAAAAGGGGATTGCTCAAAGACTATCACTGTTGATATGCCTAATGGTGAGGTAAATAACTATGCTACTTTAGTAAATGTTATAGTTAGAAATATTGGAGAAGGTGGATTTAATAATCATGATACAATAACTATATTGTCAGTTCGTGACAAAAATGGTAGAGTTATAGAAAATACTAGAAATTCAGATATAGATACGTTGATGATATTAGCATCTGCTAATGATACAAAGCTGATTAATGATGGATATATAGGAAAGCTTATAGATAACTCATCTAATAGTGATATAACTAATCATGGTACTATAGACAAAAAAGTAAATCAGGTCGAGGATTTAGAGGCTAAGGTTGATTCTATTGAAAAAGCTATAGATTCTATAAGTCAGAAAGTCAATAAAATACAAGACATACTAGATAAACTTGGATTTCTAAAGAAATTTCTTAACTAAAAAGATGTATATTTAAGAGAACTATATTTTAGATTTATGTATGAAGAAATATAGTTAGATAGACTCATAGCTAAAGCTAAATATACAGTTAAATCTTGGGGGAGGTAATATGGAGAGTGGATTTGAAGGTAAATTAGATATAAAGATTATAAAAAATAGAGTTAAATCAATAGATATAATAAGAGGGCTATCAATAGCCCTCATGATAGTTTGTAATAATCCTGGGACTTGGATGAGAATGTACCCACAACTTAGACATGCTATATGGCATGGTGTAACACTTGCAGATTTTGCATTTCCTTTCTTTGTTATATCTTTAGGTGTTACAATTCCAATATCAATAAACAGCAAACTAAAGAATAATAAATCTACAATACGAATAATACTAAGTATATTTAAGAGAAGTATTTTACTAATGTTGTTTGGATTTTTCTTAAATTACCTAGGAAATTATGACTTAAGTACTGTGAGAATACTTGGAGTGCTTCAACGTATGGGGCTAGTGTATCTTGTAACTAGTTTAGTGTATTTACTACTAAAAAAGCTAAATGTAGGAAGCACTGCAACTATAATTACTTTCTTGTGTATATCTGCATTTATTATAGTGGGGTATTACATAGTTGCAAAACCTTATGGATTTGAATTAGAAGGTTCTCTTGCACAATTAGTGGATTTCCATTTTTTTAAAGGACATTTGTACAAGCCAGAGTTTGAACCAGACGGATTTTTAACAAGTATAGTAGCTATTTCCTCAGGAATGTTGGGCTGTACTATGGGATGTGTACTTCTAAAAGAAAATATAGGAGAGTATAAAAAATTCTTTAAAATATTAATTATGAGTATCATTTTACTTATATGTGCTTTTGCTTTTAATCAATATTTTCCATTTAATAAGAGATTATGGTCAAGCTCATTTGTACTTTTAATGGCTGGAAGTTATGGTATTTTATTGGCAATATTTTACTTTATATGTGACATCAAAAATAAAAGCAAAATATTTACTCCAATAATAGCACTTGGAAGTAGCCCTATTTTTACATATATGTGTCTTGAGATATTGAGTCATGTGTTTTGGAATTTACCAAAACTTACTGATAAAGTAGATTATCCTACTACCTTGGTGGAATGGACTACATATGAACTTATAACACCTTGGGCAGGTACAACATGGGATTCTCTTGTATTTTCTCTCTTGTATGTATTGTTTTGGGTTATAATAATGTCGTTTATGTATAAAAAGAAAATACTTATTAAAATTTAATGTAGTGTTTTGTTTAAAAAAATATTTCTTTGATTTGTTCAAATATGCAGAAATTCTCAGGAATAATCCGGTTTTTCCCTAGCAAAAATTAAAAAAACATGCCATAAAAGATTACAAAAAGATTACAATTTGTAATCTTTTGTGCTATAATGAAAAAAGATTTACATAATATTGAATTTATGTAATATAAAACAAGTTCAAGAAGAATTAAATAAGATTTAAAGATTTAAAAATCTAGGGGGGATACAATGAGAAAAAGAACAAAATTATTAGCAACAGGAATGTTGTCTATAGCAATGGTGGCACCAAACGTGGCTTTAGCAGCAGAAAATACTACTGCAAATACAGAATCTAATTCAGATATTAATATAAATTTACAAAGAAAAAGTGTAGTGTTAGGAAGTAAATCGAATGCAAGTGTAAAATTTAAGGAAAAATTAAACGCTGATTCAATAACATTAAATTTTATGTGTTATGATATGCCACTTGAAGCTACTTTAAATTACAATGAAAAGACAGATGCATATGAAGGTGTAATAAACTACAATAAAGACCCAGAATATTTAAATGTATGGGAACTTCAAAACATAAAAGTAAATGGTAAAGATGAACAGAAAATTTTAAACAAAGAAGACTTAGAATCTATGGGATTAAATCTTAAAGATTATGATGTTACACAAGAATTTATAATAAGTGATGCTAACTCGACAAAAGCAGTAAATGAATATATGAGAAAAACTTCTGCACCAGTAAAAAAACTTGCAGGAGCTACTAGATTTGAGACAGCTGTTGAGATAAGTAAACAAGGCTGGAAAGATGGAGCTAGTAAGGTTGTAATAGTTAATGGAGAACTAGCAGCAGATGGAATCACAGCTACTCCACTTGCTTCTACATATGATGCACCAATATTACTTGCAAACAAAGATGATATACCAGAAAGCACAAAGGCAGAATTAAAACGTCTAAATCCAAGTGATGTAATAATCATAGGTGATGATGGTTCAGTTTCACAGAAGGCAGTATCTCAAATTAAATCTGCTGTAGATGTAAATGTAACTCGTATCGGTGGAGTTGATAGACATGAAACATCTTTACTTATAGCAAAAGAAATAGATAAGTATCATGATGTTAATAAGATATATATAGCAAATGGATATGCTGGTGAGTATGATGCTCTTAATATTTCATCAAAAGCAGGTGAAGACCAACAACCTATAATATTAGCTAATAAAGATTCTGTACCAGAAAGTACATATAATTGGTTATCTTCACAAGGTTTAGAAGAAGCTTACTACATAGGTGGAGACCAAAGTTTATCATCAAAACTTATAGATAAAATATCTAAGATAGCAAAAAATGCAACTTCAAAAAACAGAGTGTCTGGAGCTGATAGACATGAAACTAATGCAAAAGTAATTAAGACTTTCTATCCAGATAAAGAATTGAGTGCAATGTTAGTTGCAAAATCTGACATAATAGTTGACTCAATAACAGCAGGACCTTTAGCAGCTAAGTTGAAATCTCCAATACTTATAACTCCAAAAACTTATGTTTCTGCATATCATAGTACAAACTTATCAGAAAAAACAGCAGGAACAGTATATCAAATTGGTGATGGAATGAAAGAGAGTGTTATAAGCTCTATAGCATCTAGTTTATCAAAACACAATGCACCAACAGAACCAGATGATTCGGGTTCAGCAGCAGGAAAAACTGTAGTAATAGACCCAGGTCATGGGGGTTCTGATTCAGGGGCAACAAGTGGACTAAATGGTGGAGCTCAAGAAAAGAAATATACTCTTAATACAGCTTTAGCAACTACTGAATACTTACGTTCAAAAGGTATAAATGTTGTTATGACTAGAGATACAGATAAAACGATGGCTTTAGGAGAAAGAACAACACTATCAAATACTATAAAGCCAGATTTATTTACAAGTATACATTACAATGCATCTAATGGAGCAGGTAATGGTGTGGAAATTTTTTACAAAGTAAAAGATAAGAATGGTGGAACAACTAAGACTGCTGCATCAAATATCTTAAAAAGAATACTAGAAAAATTTAACATGAAAAATAGAGGAATCAAAACAAGAACACTTGCAAATGGAAATGATTACCTATATGTTTTAAGAAACAATAATTATCCAGCAATACTTGTTGAATGTGCATTTATAGACAACAAAAGTGACATGGATAAGTTAAATACAACAGAAAAAGTAAAAACAATGGGAACTCAAATTGGAATAGGAATAGAAGATACAGTAAAATAAAATAAAAAATATTAAAGCAAAATATATCATCTCCTGTTATAATATAAAATATAGCAAGAGATGATATATTTTTGCAAAGAATCAAATTATTTACAATGACGTTTATTGTATTGATAAACTGCTCATTATTGAGTATAATATAGAAATAAGTCAAAAATAAGATAGAAATACGTTGAAATTGAGAATTTAAAAATTTTTTATTCCAATATGGAGGTAACTATGTCTGGATATACTAATGATGAATGTGAAATACCTAAAGTTACAAGCTATCCAGGGGCAGATAAAGAAATTGCAAGTGAGATTGACTATAGCATAGTAAAAGGGACAGTTTTATTTGACTTGTACCAAAGAGTTATGGATTTAGTTTTATCGATATTAGGGCTTGTAGTAGGTTTACCTTTAATAGCAATATTTGGAATTCTTATTAAAATAGAGGACAAAGGACCAATAACTTATAAGCAAGAAAGACTAGGAAAATGCGGGAGAAGATTCTATATATATAAATTGAGATCTATGAGAACAGACGCAGAAAAATTTGGCGCACAATGGGCTGAAAAAGATGATCCTAGAATAACTAAGGTTGGAAAGTTTATTAGGAAAACTAGAATTGATGAGATTCCACAGCTGTTTAATATATTAAAGGGGGACATGGGCTTGATAGGCCCTAGACCAGAGAGACCAAACTTTACTGTTCAATTTAATGAGGAAATACCTGGATTTATCAACAGGCTTGCTATAAAACCTGGACTTACAGGTTGGGCACAAGTAAATGGTGGATACGAAATCACTCCTGAAGAAAAACTTAAAGAAGATATTTACTATATAAAAAATAGGAGTATATTACTTGACTTTAAGATACTCTTTAAAACTGTTAAAGTAGTATTGACAGGAGACGGAGCTAGATAATTTTAAAATATTAGATTACTAATCAATGAAAAAGCTCTTTAAAAAGAGCTTTTTTATTGTCAAAAAATACAAAAAAGAAAAGGAATGAGAACTTATGATTAAAAAATTTTCTACTATATTATCGTTAGTTTTGCTAATCTCTATTTCTAGTACGATAGGAGTATTTGCAGATGCAAATCCTAAAAAAGAGTTGATAGAAGGTAGTATACCAGAGATTTCAACAGAATTAAATAAAAGAGCATTTAAGAATTCTAAAGAAGTAATTCTTGTAAATGAAGAGTCAATTGTAGATAGTATAAGTGCAACACCTTTAGCATATGCAAAAAATGCTCCAATAGTTGTAACTAAGAGTAAAAATCTTGGTAGAGTAACAAGAAATTATCTAAAAGAACTAGGTCCAGAGAAGGTTACGATAATAGGTGGTTTAAAGGCAGTATCTAAAGATGCTGAACGTAATATAGAAAAAATGGGAATGAAAGTAGAAAGAATAAGAGGAAAAGACAGATATGATACATCTTTAAAGATAGCTAGAGAAATGTATAGAACAGTAGGATTCGATAAAGCATTTTTACTTAGCTCAACTACAGGATTAGAAAATGCCATATCTGTGTATTCTTATGCAGCTAAAAGTGGAATGCCAATAATATGGGCCCAAGATGAAGGTTTTGAAGAACAAATTGATTTCTTAAAAGGTAAAAACCTTGAAAAAATATATGCCTTAGGTGATTCAAAAGAGTTTATTGCAGATATTGATTCTAGCTTAAAGAATATAGAAGGTATAAAGCAAATAAATAAGTCAGCGACAAATATCGATTTAATAAAGAAGTTTTATGATGTAAAAGATATAAATAAAATCTATACTGCTAGATTAGACTTTGGAAGTAGAGCTGATGTAAATGAATATATTTCTTTGGGAGTAGTATCGGCTAAAGAAAATATGCCAATACTGATTTGTAGTGATAATTTAAGTCGTGCACAAGATAAATTCTTGAAAGATAACAACATAAGTGATGTAATTGAAGTTGGGTATACAGTAGGTAATTATAGTTTACTTAAGAGTATATTTAATCTAACATTCTTATCTTGTATAATATTAATACTATTATTACTATTGATTACATTTAGGGCACTTAGATATGAGTCAATATAGTATTTAATTTACAAGGAAGCTTTTCATAGGTTAAATTTACTTAATCAGAATAATGTTTATAAGCAGTTTTAAAAGTTCTACTTTTAGAGTTTAAATTAGATAAGGAGAAATAAAATGTCAAAAACAGCTAAAGCAGCATTGTGGATTATGGCAGCCACTATGTTTTCAAAAGTATTAGGTTTCCTTAGAGAACTTGTACTTGCAAATTTCTATGGAACAGGTATGTATGCAGATGTATTTGTATTAACACTAAATATACCTGGTTTAATCATAGCAGTCATAGGTTCTGCAATTGCTACAACTTATATACCTATGTACTTTGAGACGAAGAAAAGACTCGGAGATGAAGGTGCCTTAAAATTTACTAATAATGTTTTAAATATATGCTATATAATGGCTATAATAATAGCTATTTTTGGGCTTTTATTTACAGAGCAATTTGTTACAGTATTTGCAGCAGGATTTAGAAGTGACCCTGCTAAGTTTCAAGCAGCAATATTATTTACTAAAATAATGATTTCAGGAGTTTTGTTCTTGAGTGGAAGTAAAATATTTAGTTCATTTTTACAGGTGAATGACAGTTTTGTAATTCCTGGACTTATAGGAATTCCATATAATATCATAATAATAGCAGCAATAGCACTAAGTGCAGGAAAGAATATATGGATACTACCAGCAGGAGCACTGGTTGCTATGGCAAGTCAGCTATTGTTTCAACTTCCATTTGCATTTAAAAAGTCCTACAAGTATAAACCATATATAAATTTAAAGGATGAGTCCATAAAAGAACTAGTGAATCTAGTCCTGCCTATGTTAATAGGTGTAGCTGTTGGACAGTTAAATATATTTGTTGACAGGTTATTGGCAACTACTTTAGGGGATGGGAAGTTGTCCGCTCTTAACTATGCAAATAGACTGAATGAGTTTGTTATGGCATTATTTGTTACATCTATAATAACCGTTATATATCCTAAGCTGGCAAAAATGTCAGGTAAAGATAATAAAGAAGGATTTATAAGTACTATTGTAAAATCATCAAATTGTATTATATTGGTGGTGCTTCCGATATCTATAGGAGCTATTATATTGGCAGAACCTCTTGTTAGAATATTATTCCAAAGAGGTAAGTTTGACGCCTTATCAACAGACCTTACATCTATAGCTCTTAGATTATATTCGCTAGGATTATTGGCTTGTGGGGTAAGAGATGTCTTATATAGAGCCTTCTATTCTCTTTCAGATACAAAAACACCAATGATAAATGGAAGTATAGCCTTAATAATAAATATAGTTCTTAATTTAATATTGATAAGACCACTTGGTCATGCAGGTATTGCTATATCAACTAGTACATCTAATATAATTACAGTTATATTATTGTTTATATCTCTTAAAAAGAAAAATGGATATTTTGGAGGAGATAAAATCATAAAGACTGGCCTTAAAAGTTTGGTAGCATCAGGTGTGATGGCAGTAGTCACTTTATTGATATATAACAATCTATATGCATTTATAGGTGCAGGAACAATTAAAGAAATTATATCAGTTGGAGCTGGAGTATTAGGTGGGGCTTCTGTATATACGGTATTGATAGTTTTATTTAAGGTAGAAGAGATGGATTTAGCTTTTGAGTTTTTGAGAAAAGGAAAACAAAAACTACTTAAAAGATAGACATTTATCTTAAAAAATTAAAATAGAGTCAGAAAGGATGAAAATATGGATTATAAAAACAATTATGAGATGTGGTTAAATTCTCCTTATTTTGATGAACAAACCAAAGAAGAGCTATTAAATATAAAGGATGATGAAAAAGAAATACAAGATAGATTCTATAAAAATTTAGAATTTGGGACAGGTGGTCTAAGGGGTATAATAGGAGCGGGAACTAATAGAATAAATATTTATACTGTTAGACGTGCAACACTTGGAATTTTAAATTATATTATGAAGACACAAGGTGAAGAAGGAAAGCAAAAAGGAATTATTATAGCACATGATAGTAGATACATGTCAAGAGAGTTTTGTATAGAAGTAGCTAAAACTTTAAGTGCATATGGTGTAAAGGCTTATATTTTTGAAGAATTAAAACCTACACCAGAACTTTCTTTTGCTGTTAGATATTTAAAGTGTGCTATGGGAATAGTAATAACAGCAAGCCATAATCCTAAAGAGTACAATGGATATAAGGTATATGACTCAGATGGTGGTCAAATCTGTATAGATATGGCAAATGATATAATTGCAGAAGTTAATAAGATTGATGATTACAGTATTATTAAAAGTGCAGATTTTGAAGAAGCTTTATCTAAAAATTTAATAACTATATTAGATAATGAAGTAGATGATGAGTTTATAAAGGCTGTTAAGAAGCAAGTTTTAAGACAAAATACAATAGGTGAATATGGAAAAAAATTAAAAATAATATATACACCTATTCATGGAACTGGAAATAAACCAGTAAGAAGAGTCTTAAATGAATGTGGCTTTGAAAATGTAATGGTGGTTAAGGAGCAAGAATTGCCAGATTCTAATTTTTCAACAGTCAAGTATCCTAATCCTGAAGAAAAGTCAGTATTTAATATAGCTATTGAAATGGCAAAGAGTAATGGTACGGATTTGATAATAGGAACAGACCCTGATTGTGACAGAGTAGGTGTTGTTGTAAAAGATTCTAGTGGTGAGTATGTAGTATTAAATGGAAATCAAGTTGGCTCACTTTTAGTTAGATATATATTAGAGAGTTTAGTTGAAGAAAATAAACTTCCTAAAAACAATCCTACAATAATAAAAACTATAGTTACATCAGAACTAGGTGCAAAAATAGCAAAGGCTTATAATGTAGATTGTTTAAATACTTTAACAGGATTCAAATTTATTGGAGAAAAAATAAAAGCGTTTGAAGAAAGTAATGATAGAAGCTTTATAATGGGATATGAGGAAAGCTATGGTTACTTAATTGGAACTCATGCTAGAGATAAAGATGGTGTTGTATCTTCACTTATGATATGTGAAATGGCAGCATATTATTTTTCAAAAGGTATGAATTTGTATGAAGCTTTGATAGATACATATAATAAATTTGGATACTACAAAGAGGACTTAAAGTCAGTTACTTTAAAAGGCATAGATGGAATAAAAAAAATAAAAGAGATGATGCTTTACTTTAGAAGTGTTAAAATAGATAATGTGGCTGATGTAAAAGTAGATAAGATTTTAGATTATAAAGATGGGGTCGATGATTTACCTAAATCAGATGTACTTAAATTTTTACTTGAAGATGGTTCTTGGATAGCTATAAGACCTTCAGGTACAGAACCTAAAATTAAATTTTACTTTGGAGCAAATTCAGACAACCAAGAAGATGTAGAATCTAAGTTGAATAATTTAATATCTTATATATTAAATGTGGTGGATTCTATATAAAGAGCTAAGGGGAGATAAATAATGAAAGCATACAATGTCATAATGGCTGGTGGAGGAGGGACTCGTTTCTGGCCACTTAGTAGACAAGAAGTACCTAAACAGCTTATAAATTTAAGTGGAGAAGATGCTTTAATAAATGAAACTATAAATAGAATAGATTCTCTAGCAAAAAAAGAGGATTTATTTATAGTAACTAATGAGAAGCAATTGGAAGCTTTAAAGGATACAGTAAAAGATAAATGTTTAGATAGCAATATCTTGCCAGAACCATGTGCCAGAAATACGGCAGCAGCTATAGGTTTTGCAGCATTTAACATAATGAAAAAATATGGTGATGGTGTTATGTGTGTATATCCAGCTGACCATTATATAAAAGATGAAAAAGAATTTAAATCTATTTTAGAAAAAGCTATCTATATAGCAGAAAATAATGATAAACTAGTAACTATTGGGATAACTCCTACATTTCCATCAACAGGATATGGATACATAAATTTCAATAGAGAAAACACAATAGAAAATGTTGCATATGAGGTAGTGGAGTTCGTAGAAAAGCCAAACTATGAAATTGCTAAAGAATATGTAAACTCTAAAAAATATGTATGGAATAGTGGAATGTTCGTATGGAAAGTATCTAAGATATTGGAAGATTTTAAGAGATACTTACCAAAAGTATATGAAAAATTAGAGGAAATCAGTAATTACTTAGGAACAGAAGAAGAAATAGGAAAAATAAAAGAAATATATCCAACAATACAATCAATTTCCATAGATTATGGTATTATGGAAAGAAGTAATGATGTTATAGTAGTTCCTGGTGATTTTGGGTGGAATGACGTTGGTTCTTGGGACTCTCTAGGTGCAATATATCCAACTGATGATGAAGGTAACATCAAAAGAGGTGAAAATATTACTATAGATACTAAAAACTCAATTATATATTCAGATGACAAATTAATATCGACAATAGGTATTAGTGATTTAATAGTAGTATCTACAAATGATGCAGTTATGGTTTGTAGAAAAGATAAAGCTCAAGATGTCAAAAAGATAGTAGAGCAATTAAAAGAAGAAGATAGACAAGAATATATGTAGGAGGTGTTCATTTGATTCCTAAAAAAATACATTATGTATGGTTTGGTGGACCAAAAGGAAATATAGAAAATATATGTATAAATTCCTGGAAAGAGAAACTTCCAGAATATGAGATAGTAGAGTGGAATGAAAAAAACTTTGATATAGAGAAAGAAATAAAAGGAAATAAGTTTTTGGAAGAATGTTATAAAAGAAAGCTTTGGGCATTCATATCAGATTATACAAGAATAAGAGTACTCTATGAACAAGGTGGAGTTTATATGGATACAGATATGCAAATATTAAAGGATATAACTCCTCTTTTAGAAAATAATAGGCTTATATGTGGATATGAAGATGATGGAGAATACATGAATGCAGCCATAGTAGGTGTAGAAAAAGGACATCCTTTTTTTAAAGACTTATTAGAGTACTATGAAAAAGAAGTCCTGACTTCTTCATTGTTTACAATACCAAAGGTTATGACTTATCTTATGGAAAAAAATTATAAAAAGATTGACCAAAATAACTATGAAGAAGGTATCCGTGTCTATGATAAAGAATATTTTTATCCTTTTGGATTTAAAGAAGACTTTACACCAGAATGTATTACAGAAAATACTTATGGAATACATTGGTGGGGAAAAAGTTGGGCTAAGAAAAGAAATTATTTCTTAGAAAGCAAGCACTTAACAGGTGTAAATAAGATATGGAAGTGTTGTAAAATATTTGCAAGTAATACTTTACGAAGCTAAAAGGGAGAAAGTGAAATGAAGACTTTAAACGATGATAGAAATATTATGATTAAAAAATATCTTTATATATTTGTTTTGTTTATCATATTACTTAGAAAGTATATGATATCATTTATTGACCCAGATATGAGTATAGGGATGATTAAATCAGCGTTATTTTATTCTTCAATAGGAATACTAATGCTACTTTTTTTATTTGATAAGAGAAAAAGTATAACAGAAATGGTGCTAGTTGGAGCCTGTGTATTACTTTATATATTAAATAGAGAAGGGGCTATATTATTAATTGTTTTGCTAGCTGTATCAGCTAAACAAATAGATGATAAATATATAGTTAAAAGTTATTTAATAATATCTGCATGTTTTTTAATAGGAGCTATATTATTATTTAATTTATTTCCTTCATTAGTATTTAATCAGGAAGTCCACTATAGATATATAGGAAAATTAGATACGCTTGTTACAAGAATGGATTTTGGACTTGGTAATCCAAATGGGGTATTTTATCATATGGTTACTATATATGCAGCATATATATTCTTAAGATATAAAAACTATAATAAATGGGATAGAATAATTTTATTTGGATCTGCATTTTTTGTTTATCAAACTACATATAGTAGAACTGGTTTTTTTACTATATTAGCAGGATTAATATTTGTAGAAATAATAAGATTGATAGACCTAAAAAAAGTAAAAGGACTACCAATGCTTATAAAGACATCGCCGATAATACTTACTTTATCTAGTGTACTTATTGGTATAATGTTTTCTAAAAGTAGTGTACTAAATAGATTATTAGCAAGTAGACCTAAGTTTTGGAATGTATACTTATCTCAAGAGGGAAATTTTATGAAACCTTTTGGAAATTCATATAGCGCTGCTATAAAAGCAACTAATCCATTAGATAGTTCTTATATATATATAATTAGTGTACTAGGAGTAGTTGCTTGCATATTATTTATGTATTTGATGTATAAAGGTATAGAAAGCTTTATAGAAAAAGATAAAAAAGAGTATTTAGTAGCTTTATTTCTATTTTTAATATACTCTTTTGCAGAAAATTTATTATTAGAAGCTTCATTTAGTTTTGCAATAGTATTACTAATAAAAGAAGTAATATTAAACGATAAAAGAGAGGTAGATTTGTGGAAAGTGAAAAGTAGGAGGTAGTAATGTTAATATCATTAATAATGCCAACATTAAATAGATATGATGATATATATTTACTTATGGACAGCCTAGAAAATCAAACTTACAAAAACTTTGAACTTATAGTAGTAGATCAAAACGATAATAGCAAAGTTAGGGAGATAGTTGATAAATACGTTGATAAGTTAGATATAAAGTATATAAAAAGCGATAAGATGGGATTAAGTTATAATAGAAATGTAGGAATAGACAATGCTAAAGGGCAAATTATAGGTTTTCCTGATGATGACTGTGTCTACGAAAATGATACATTAGAAAAAGTTATAAACTTCTTTAATAAAAATAAAGATTATAAAATATACAGTTGTAAAACTATGGATGCAAATAAAATTGATGCATTTAAGAAAATGTATGATGGAACTTGTGATATCACAAGTTCCAACGTTTTAAATACTATAACATCCATAACTTTTTTTGTTGATTATGGAGAGAAAGAATATACAAGATTTGATGAAAAATTAGGTGTTGGTGGAGATTTTGGTGCTGGTGAAGAGATAGATTATGTTTTAAACTTATTGAGTTTAGGATTTAAAGGAAAATATTTTGGGAATGATATAATTTACCATCCTGCAAAAAAACATTCTAAATCTAAAGAAAAGTATCAAAAAGATTATAACTATGGAAGAGGTTTTGGAGCCATTTGCAAAAAAGAAATAGTCTATAGAAAGAATTATAAGTTTGTAAAGGTTATGGCATCAAAACTTGTAAGAAATATAGGCGGTCTTATATTGAGTTCCAACAGAGATTATCATAGTGCCACTATAAAAGGAAGAATTAATGGATTTAGACAGTATAAGTTATAATGAGGATGGTGTTTATGGACAAGGTTAAATTTTTAATAAATATGCTTTTGGCTTTTTTTATGTATCCATTTAGTAAGCATAAGTTTAATGGTAGAAATATCTGGCTTATAGGTGGACATTCAGGAGATATATACAATGATAATTCCAAGTTCTTTTATGAGTATATGTTGAAAGAGCATAATGATGTAGAAACTTATTGGGTAGTAAATAAAGACAGTAAAGTATTTGATAAAATTCCAGGCAAAAAATTAATAAGAGGAAGTGTAGAAAACTATCTATATTATTACAATTCAAAAGCTATAGTATTTTCACATGCGCCATCAGCAGATATAGCACCTTATAACTTTGCTGTACCTGTTCTTAATTATTTTCATAAAAAGACGATAAAAGTGTTCTTAAATCATGGAACTATAAGTTTTAAAAAGAGAAAACCAATGAATAAAAAGTTCAAAAATATTATAGATAACCTATATAAAAGCTATAATATAGTTACAGCAAGTTCTGAGTTTGAAAGAAATGTCATGGTAAATGATTGGGGAATGTTAGATGACTCAGTTTATATAATTGGAAATGCAAGATATGACAATTTACCAACAAATGAAGTTGCACAAACACGAGATATATTATATACTCCTACATGGAGAGACTGGATAAAATTTAGTTCAGGAAAATTTACAGATACAGATTATTTTAAAAATATAATGAATTTCTTGAATGATGATAAATTAAATAAAATATTAGATGAGAAAGATATAAATGTAAAAATTTATATGCATCATCTTATGCATGAGTTTATAGATGACATAAAAGAAAACATAACTGGTAAACGAATTGTATTTTTAGATAAAGGGGTAACTCTAGCAAATGAAATAAGAAAATCAGCTGTAAACATAACTGATTATTCAAGTGTTGCCATAGACTTTCTATATATGAACAGACCTATTTTATTTTATCAATTTGATTTAGATGAATATATGGAAAAAGTTGATTCGTATATAGATTTAAAAAGCGAAATGTTTGGGTCTTTGGCTTATAATAATGATGAAGCTGTGAATAAACTTATTGATATTATTGAAAATAATTTTGAGGTTATGGATAACCAAAAAAATGAAAGAAATAAGTTTTTCAGATATAATGACAATAAGAACTGCAAGAGGATATATGATTGTGTATTAAGTAAAATTAAATAAATATTTTATAAATGATGAGGAAGGTAATATGAAGAAGAATTTAGTATCTATAATTACTCCCATGTATAATTCTGAAAAATTTATTGAAGCAACCATAAAATCAGTATTAAACCAAACTTATCAAGAATGGGAAATGTTAATTATTGATGATTGCTCAACAGATAATAGTCCTAATATAGTCAAATCTTATATGCAACAGGATAGTAGAATAAAATGCATAAAGACTGAGACTAATAAGGGTGTCTCTAATGCTAGAAATCTAGCATTAAGTAATGCGACAGGACAATTTATAGCTTTTTTAGATAGTGATGACCAGTGGAATAGTAGTAAGTTAGAAAAACAAGTAAACTTTATGTTAGAAAATGACTATGTAATCTCATTTACTTCATATGAACTGATGGACGAAAATGATAAAAAGTTAAATAAAGTAATAAAAGTGCCACCTAATGTGGATTACAGAAGGTTATTAAAGGGAAATATTTTGGGATGTCTTACTGTTGTAATTGATAAGTCTAAACTGGATTTTGAAATTAAGATGAGTGGTGTAAGACATGAAGATTATGTCTTGTGGTTATCTATATTGAAAAGAGGACATATCGCTCATGGAATAAATGAAGTTTTAGCATTATATAGAAAATCTAGTAACTCCCTTAGTGGTAATAAGATAAAGGCTGCTATGTGGACTTGGAATATATATAGAAATATAGAAAAAATACCTCTATACAAAGCTATATACTACTTTATTAATTATGGAATAAATGGAATTAAAAAAAGTTAGATAGAGAGGAAGATTTAATTAATGTATAAATATAAATTTACTGTATTTACTCCAACATACAATAGAGCTCATTTACTCGAAAATTTGTACAATGATTTAAAAGCTCAAACATATGATTTCAACGACTTTGAATGGTTGATTGTCGATGATGGAAGTAGCGACGGTACTAAAGAATTAGTTGAAAAATTTATATCAGAAGATAAATTAAATATAAGATATATATACAAAGAAAATGGAGGAAAACATACTGCAATAAATTTAGGTGTGAAAAATGCAGATGGAGAACTATTTTTCATTGTAGATAGTGATGATGGTTTAATTAAAGATTCTCTTGAAATTGCTAATGATGAATGGAATTCTGTAGAAAATAAAGAAGGATTTAGTGGGGTTGTTGGACTTTGTGTATACCCAAGCGGAGATTTAATAGGCACAGAAATGCCTGAGGATAAAAAAATATGTCACTTTGCAGACCTATATTTTAAATATGGTGTTAAGGGAGATAAAAGCATTGTATTTGTAACTGATGAGCTTATAAAATTTCCTTTTCCAGAAAGAAAAGAAGTGAGATTTTTACCAGAAAGTGTAGTATGGAATGAAATGTCTAAATACTATAAAGTTAAATGTGTAAACAAACCTATGATAATAAGAGATTATTTGGATGATGGTTTGACTAAGAATATATTAAATAAAAATGCATTAAAAGGTAGAGCATTAGAGTTTTTATATTTAATAAATCAAAATACATATCCTTTAGGTAGATATCCATATATGTGGATAAAGAATTACATAAATTTAGCTAGATACTCATTGTTATCTGACAGTCATTATTTTGGCGAAATCAAAAAAATATCTGATAAATTATTGTATTTAGTGTTGTTCCCATTAGGATATTACAAATATATTGGACAAAGAAAGTTAGTATCTAAGTAAACTTGTTGGTATAGTACTGCTAGTTGCTATATAAGGAGAGTAAAAATATGAATGAGCCTTTAGTATCGATAATTACTCCTGTATATAATTCAGAAGAGTTTTTATCAGAGACAATAAAGTCAATCCAAAATCAAACTTATAAAAATTGGCAGCTTTTATTAGTGGATGATTGTTCTAAGGACAATTCAAGTGAAATTATAAAAAGTTTTCAAAAAGAAGATGCTAGAATAAAATATATAAAGCTTGAAAAAAATTCTGGAGCTGCAGTATCTAGGAATGTTGGTATTGAAAATGCGGAAGGTCGATTTATTGCATTTGTAGATAGTGATGATTTATGGGATAGTAAAAAGTTAGAAATTCAGATAGGATATATGTTAAAAGAAAATATCGGGTTTTCTTTTACATCTTATAGATATATGAGACAAGATGGAACAAAAACGAGTAAAGTTGCAAGAGCACCTAAAAAGATTGACTATGAAGGATTACTTAAAAATACTATAATAGGGTGTTCTACTGTAGTCATTGATAGGGATGTCATAGGTGAATTTAGTATGCCTTTAGTAAGAAGAGGACAAGATACTGCAACTTGGTTACAATTACTTAAAAAGGAAAAATATGCATATGGAATTCAGGAAGATTTAGTGAATTATAGGCTAGTTGGAAATTCTATATCAAGCAATAAGATAAAAGCATTAAAACGAACTTGGAATACCTATAGAAATGTTGAAAATTTAAGTTTACCAAAAAGCCTATATGTATTTTGTTTCTATGTTTTTAATGCCATTAAAAAAAGAGTATAAGTTTTATATACTTGGAGGTAAAAAAATGAAAATAGCTATAGCTGGGACTGGATATGTAGGGCTAGTAACAGGTGTTTGTCTAGCAGAGGTAGGCAATGAAAATGTAATTTGTGTTGATATAGATGAACGCAAAGTTAAATCAATGCAACTTGGGATAGCACCTATATATGAAGAAGGCCTAGAAGAACTTATGGTTAGAAATTATGAAAAAGGAAGAATAGATTATACTACAGATTATAAAAAAGCTTATGAAGATGTAGATATAATACTAATAGCTGTAGGAACTCCAGAAAGAAGTGATGGTTCAGCTAATTTAGATTATATAAAGGCAGTTGCAAAGCAAATAGCTGAAACTGTAACAAAAGATACTTTAGTAGTAATAAAATCTACAGTACCAATTGGAACAAATGAAGAAATAGAAGATTATATAAATAAAAACTTAAAAAATGATGTAAAAGTTGAACTTGCATCTAATCCAGAGTTTTTATCACAAGGTAGTGCAGTAAGAGATACTTTACATGCTTCAAGAATTGTTATAGGAGTGGAAAGTGAGTGGGCAAGAGGAATACTGGAAGAAATTTATAAACCTTTTAATCAACCTATAATAGTAACTAATAGAAATAGTGCTGAAATGATAAAATATGCATCAAATAACTTTTTAGCACTTAAGATATCTTTTATGAATGATATTGCAAATCTTTGTGAGATAGCAGGTGCTAATGTGGAAGATGTCGCTTTAGGAATGAGTTATGATGATAGAATAGGAAGTAAATTCTTAAAAGCAGGTATAGGTTATGGAGGTTCTTGTTTCCCTAAAGATACAAAAGCCCTTCATTGGCTGTCTGAGCATAACGGTTATGAATTAAAAACAGTAAAGGCTGCTATAGAAGTGAATGAAAGTCAAAAACTTAAATTAGTTAGAAAGGCATCTAAACTAGTAGAGAGCTTTCAAGATATGAAAGTTGCTGTTTTAGGATTAACATTTAAGCCAGATACTGATGATATAAGAGAAGCCCCATCTATTCCAAATATAAAATATTTACTTGAAAGAGGAGCAAAAGTTACTGCATTTGACCCAATAGGAGTTGAAAATACTAAGAAAATATTTGGGGATTCTATACTTTATGCTAAATCTATAGATGATACAATAGAAGATGCAGAGATATGTTTTATAATGACAGAGTGGAAAGATGTCTTAAATTATGATATACATAAGTATAAGGAAAAGATGAAAAATCCTTTAGTTCTAGATGGAAGAAATTGTTACAAGCTTGAAGATATGAAAGAACTAGGTATTGAGTATTATTCGATAGGAAGGTAAATATTATGAAGACTGTTTGTTATTTGGCTGATGGGTCAAATCCTCATACTTTAAAATGGTGTAGTTTTTTTAAAAATAAAGGATACGACATTCATGTTATCTCTTTAAATGGAGGCCACATGGAAGGAATTAAAATTTATGACTTTGGTTCTAATGTAGAAGAACTGAAAAATGAAAATATTTCTAAAAAAACAGGATACTTAGGTTCAATAAAACAAATAAAGAAACTAGTAAATGAAATAAAGCCAGATATACTTCATGCACAATATGCAAGTAGCTATGGATTTATAGGTAGTTTACTTGGGTATCATCCATATATTATTTCTGTTTGGGGTACTGATATTTATGATTTCCCAAACAATGGTTTTATACAAAAACAAATTATAAAACATAACTTTAGAAAAGCAGATTATATATTTTCAAATAGTAGAGACATGGCTAAAGAAGCTAATAAATATACAACTAAGCATGTAGATGTAACCTTTTTCGGAGTAGATATGGATAGATTTAAACCTATGGAAGTAGAAAAAGAAGATGCTTTTGTAATAGGAATTATAAAGAGTTTGGAAAAAAAATATGGAATTGAATATTTAGTACAAGCATTTAAGATGTTGAAAGATGAATATAAAGAAAAGAAAATAATTTTAAAAATAGGTGGTTCTGGAAGTCAAATGGATAACTTAGTGAATCTGACTAAGGAATTAGGCGTGGAAGATAATGTTCAATTTTTAGGTAGAATATCTCCAGAGGATGTCAGTAAGACTTTTAATTCTTTTGATGTAACAGTATTTCCTTCTTTGAGAGAGGGTTTTGGTGTAGCTGCAATAGAATCAGAGTCTTGTGAAGTTCCTGTTATTGTTACAAATGTAGGTGGGCATCCAGAATCTGTATTGGAAAATGAAACGGGGCTAATTGTAGAGCCAAAGCAACCAGAAGAAATAAAAAATGCTATAATAAAACTAATGGAAAATGATGAGCTTAGACTTAATATGGGTAAAAAAGGGCGTAAGTTTGTTAGAGAAAATTATGAAGTTAATTTAAATTTTAATGATATAGAAAAAATATACGACTCTATATTAGATAAATATAAAAAATAAGAATTGAAAAATACAGCAAAAGATAGATGTTGTTGGCTATGCTTAGGTGCGTAGCTTTTGCTGTTTAATGGAGGGCTTCTAGTTATGCGAGAAAGTATAGATTTAGAGAAAGAAAGCTTTTTTAATAAGCTTTTAAAAAAATATAAATTTAGACAACTATCATTATTAATTCTAGATATTTGTAGCGTGCTAGTAGCATTTCGAATGTCTTTGAGTTTGACAGGCAATTTAGATGTATTCAATGTTAATAATGTAATAATTTCAGTTTGTATATATATTGGACTCCATATAGTGTCATTTAGATTGTTTAAGTGTTACAACACATTGTGGAGATATGCAGGAGAAGAAGAAATTATTTCGATTTTTATTGCAACTTTAGCTTATCTAATTCCAGCTTATGTGATAAATAGAATATTGGGACTCGATTATCCTATAATGCTTTATGTATTAAATACGATATTTATTATAATGTTTACAAGTGGAGTGAGAATAGGCTACAGGGCTATAAGAATAGTCATGAATAAGACATACTCTAGAGGGAAGGTTTCTAACATTCTTATAATTGGAGCAGGAGATGCTGGAGAGATGGTTATACAAGAATTAAAGCGAAATCCAGAACTTAAAAAAGTAGCAGTAGCTATAATCGATGATGATAAAAATAAAATCGGAAGAATAATTCATAATGTAAAGATTGTAGGAACAACTTCAAAGATAAATGATATAGTTGAAGAATATAAAGTAGATGAAATAATTTTTTCTATTGCCAACATAGAAAAACACAGAAAAAAAGAAATTATTGATATGTGTAAGAATACTAATTGTAAAATAAAGACAATACCAGGAATTTATGAAATTATAGATGGAAAAGTTGATATAAAACAGATTAGAGAGGTAGAAATAGAAGACTTATTGGGTAGAGAGCCTATAAGAACAAATTTAAAAGAGATAAGTAACTATATTGAAGGAAAAGTAATCCTTGTAACTGGAGGAGGAGGCTCAATTGGTTCAGAGCTTTGCAGACAGATTGCAGGGTTTAATCCTAAAGAGCTTATTATAGTTGATAATTATGAAAATAATGCTTATGCAATACAGCAAGAATTGCTTAGAAAATATAAAAATAAGTTGGATTTAAAAGCAATAATAGCTTCAATAAGAGAAGAAAAAAGAATGGATGAAATATTTAATAAATATAAGCCAGAAGTGGTATTCCATGCAGCAGCTCATAAACATGTTCCTCTTATGGAGTCAAGCCCTGGTGAGGCTATAAAGAATAATATATTTGGAACTTTAAATATAGCAGGTTTATCTTCAAAATATAGAGCTAAGAAGTTTGTCCTTATATCTACAGACAAAGCTGTAAATCCGACAAATATAATGGGAGCTACTAAAAGAGCTGCCGAGATGATTATACAGACAATGAATGATGAAAGTCAGACTGAGTTTGTTGCAGTTAGATTTGGAAATGTACTTGGAAGTAATGGAAGTGTAATTCCCCTTTTTAAGAAGCAGATTGAAGATGGTGGACCAGTAACTGTTACACATCCAGATATTATTAGATATTTTATGACAATACCAGAGGCTGTAGGGCTTGTTATACAGGCTGGAGCTATGGCTAAAGGTGGAGAAGTATTTGTACTTGATATGGGAGAGCCTGTAAAAATATTGGATTTAGCAAAAAATTTAATAAAATTTAGTGGGCTTGAACCAGATGTTGATGTAAAAATTGAATTTTCTGGTCTTAGACCAGGAGAAAAATTGTATGAAGAACTTCTTATGTCAGAAGAAGGTCTGTTAGATACAGAGCATAAAAAGATTTTTATTGGTAGGCCAATAGATGTTGATAGAGAAAAAATAACAAAATACTTAAAACTTTTAAAAGAAATTACAAACAATGAAGAAACTGAAAAAATAGATGGTGTCATGAGAAAATTAGTACCAACTTACATTAAACCAGAAGATGCTAATATCAAAGAAATTGCAACAACTCGAGAGAAGTAGAATATATTTCTAATTTGTAACCAGGGGGAGCAAAAAGAAACAAATAGATACTAAAAAGAAACAAAAGATTACAAAAAGATTACAAAAAGATTACAAAAAAGGTTGCAATTTATTTTGATGTAAGTTAGAATGTTAATTAGGAATTGGAAACGAAGGAACAAAATGTTAAATTTTCGAAAGGATTAGGTATTTGAGATTATGATGAATATTAAAAATAAAAAACATATATTGAAAAAATTTATAGCAATGGTGTTAATAGCAGGAGTTGTTACAGTAGAGGCAGGAGCAATAACAGCTAGTGCAGCAGAGTTATCTAATTCACCTATGAATGCGACAGTAGATCAATGTGATTTCTTAAACATGAGAAGTGGAGCTAGTGCAAATGATGCAATAGTAGGAAAGATAAACACAGGTGACAAAGTTGAAGTTTTAGAACTACATTCAAATGGATGGATAAAAATAAGAACAGTTGACAATGTTACAGGATGGGTAAATGGAGATTATTTAACTATTGAAGGTGGAAATGTAGACGCAAAGGTACAAAATGTTTTAAACTTAGCATTTAAGCAACAAGGTAAACCATATAGATGGGGAGCAACTGGACCAAACTCTTTTGATTGTTCTGGATTCACTTCGTATGTTTACAAAAATGGAGCAGGAGTTAATTTACCAAGAGTATCAAGATCACAAGCAACAGTAGGAAAGAAAGTATCTAGAGCAGAATTAAAAGCAGGAGATTTAGTTTTCTTTGGTTCAGGTGGTTCAATAAATCATGTTGGGTTGTATATAGGAGATTCTAAATTTATACATTCACCACAAACAGGAGATGTAGTAAAAGTTACTAGTATGGCTCCAGGAACTAATTATGCTAGAAGACTTATAACTGCTACACGTGTTTTACAATAATAATAGATTTAATTTACATAGGATTGAATATTAACATTAAATATAGTTATGTTTAATGTTTTACATAGAAAGTGAAGTATTAATTAATATTAAAATAGTGATGAACGTTATAAAAACAGCAAAGAATATAAATTTCTTTGCTGTTTTTTTTATAATAAATTATTTCATATTATAATTAAATATTAAATATAAATATTAACTATATTATTCAATATTTGACAGATAATATGAACTTTAGATATACTTAGTAAGGAGTATATTGTAGAAAAAAATAAATTTAAGAAATTAAGGGGGATGAAATGAAAAAGACAAGTATATTACTATTATCGTTGGTAATGACACTTACAATGTGTAGTGTAAGTTCATTTGCTGATTCGTCAAATGATAAGGAAATGAGAGCTGCTTGGATATCTACAGTTTATAACTTAGATTGGCCTAAGACTAAAAATAATGAAGCCAAGCAAAAAAAGGAATACACAGACTTATTAGACAAATTAAAAAGTGCAGGAATAAACACAGCAGTGGTTCAAGTAAGACCAAAATCAGATGCTTTATATAAATCAAAGATAAACACATGGTCTGAATATCTTACAGGTACTCAAGGTAAAGACCCTGGATATGACCCATTACCATTTTTAATAGAAGAAGCACATAAAAGAGGAATGGAATTCCATGCATGGTTTAATCCATACAGAATAACTATGGCAGATGAGAGCATAGATAAATTGCCAGCAAACCATCCAGCAAAGAAAAATCCAAGTTGGGTAGTTAAACATGGAAATAAGTATTACTATGACCCAGGTTTACCAGAAGTTAGAAAGTACATAGTTGATAGTATAGCAGAGGTAGTTCAAAATTATGATATAGATGGTGTTCATTTTGATGATTATTTCTATCCAGGAGTAAGTTTCAACGATACTGCTACATATCAAAAATATGGACAAGGACAAAACAAAGACAATTGGAGAAGAGAAAATGTAAATACTCTACTTAGAGATGTAAAGGCATCTATAAAGAGTATAAAGCCTGAAGTTGTATTTGGTGTGAGTCCAGCTGGAATATGGAGAAACAAGAGTAGTGACCCAACAGGTTCAGATACATCAGGTAATGAAAGTTATGTAGGTACATATGCAGATACAAGAGCATGGATAAAACAAGGATTAGTTGATTATGTAGTTCCACAACTTTACTGGCCAATTGGTCTTAAAGCCGCAGACTACTCTAAATTAGTTTCATGGTGGGCAAATGAAGTAAAAGGAACAAATGTAGACTTATACATAGGACAAGGTATATATAAACAAGGGCAATCAAGTTATAATGGGCAAAACATAGCAAAAGAAATAGTGAAGCAAGTAACATTAAATAGAAAATATAGTGAAATAAAGGGTAGTATGTATTTTTCAGCTAAAGATATAGCAAATAGTACATCTATACAAAATGATTTAAAGAGCTTGTACTCTGACAGTAATGAACAGCCAGTGACTCCACCATCTAATGTCAAGGTGGAAAAATTAAGAGGTGCTGAAAGATATGATACAGCAGTTGCAATAAGTAAAAAAGGATGGGCTACAAATTCAGATACAGTAGTATTAGTAAATGGATATTCTATAGTCGATGGTATAACATCAACTCCACTTGCTACTGCAAATGATGCACCTATATTATTAGTAAATAAGGGTGATATACCAACATCTACTAAAAATGAAATAAAAAGACTTAATCCAAGTAAAGTTATCTTAATAGGAGGAAATAATTCTATTGGAGATAAAGTTGAAAGTGAGATAAAAGATACATTATCAAATGTATCAATAAACAGAGTGGGTGGCTCAGATAGATATAGCACATCTCTTTTAATAGCAAAAGAATTAGCAAAGACTAATCCAGTAGACAAACTATATATAACAAGTGGTACAGGTGAAGCAGATTCTCTTTCTATAGCTTCAAAAGCAGGAGAAGAAAAACAGCCAATCGTATTAGTATCAAAAGATAATGTAAGTGATGAAATCTATAATTGGGTATCAGATTTAAATGTAAAAGATGCATATTTTATAGGTGGTAATTTAAGTATATCTGATTCAGTAATAAATAAATTAGATAAAGTTATTACAAATGATGTATCTAAAAATAGAATAGCTGGAGAAAATAGAGAAGAAACAAATGGAAAAGTAATACAGAAATTCTATCCAAATGCTGAATATTCATCAATGTTTGTAAGTAAGAGTAATCAGTTAGTAGATGCATTAACATCAGGACCTTTAGCAGCAAAATTAAAATCACCAGTAGTTATGCTTGGAAATAGTGTAACATCTGCTCAGAAAACTGCTCTAGAGCCTAAAAAGACAAGCCTAGTATATGAAGCTGGAGATGGAATAAATCAAACTGCATTAAACAGTTTATTAAACCTAGTTCAATAGTAAGAATTTAATAAAGATACTATATTATAAATGCTATAAAGGCAAATTAAAATAAAAGTATCAAATTGGAAAATGTTAAATTAAAAAGTATTAAATTAAAGTAGAAAGTAAAAAAAGAACTATATACATTTTATAATCAAGCATGGATAATAACTTGAAAATAATTATGTAATATAGTTCTTTTTATATATTTAATCTTATATTCTATAATAATATTTGCGTTAAATGTTTTTTATTGTTATTATTGTTTAAATTCTATATCATTAAATATAAAATCGTGTAATATATCTAAAGTATCTGGGTCAAATCTAAGAACCCAACCAGCTTTTCCATATATACCACCTGTACTATGAATTTCATCATCAATAGGGAATTCAAATTGTTTAATATTTAAGTCGCCCATTTTTAAAACTTGAGCTCCTAGAGAAAGTATTGCATTAGGCTTCATATTAGTTTTAACATATGGAAGAACAGCATCTAATAAACTTGGATATTTAGTAACAGGTAAAGTTTCTGTTTTCTTGATTATAGCTTGTATAATCTCTCTTTGTCTTCCATCTCTTGCAAAGGCAGTATCATTATGTCTGATACGTGCAAAAGATAATGCTTGATATCCATTTAAAGTTTGTACTCCAGATTTCCTAATATATTGTATGCTACCTTTATCATCACTTTTATTCCAACCATAAGTTTCAGGAATAAATTTATTTAATTCACTTATTTCTCCTTTTTCAATTGTAACTTCAACGCCACCAATAGCATCAATTATATACATAAATGATTCGAAATTAACACAAGCATAATTTTGAATATCAACATTAAAGTTCTCTTCAATTGTTTGTATTAACAAATCAGCTTGTCCATAAGCATAGGCATGAGTAAGTTTTTGTTTACCATGACCAGGGATGTCTACATAGCTATCACGAGCCAATGATGTAAGTTTGATATCATTATGTTTGTTATCAATAGTTAATATCATCATAGCATCTGACCTTGAAGAATCTTCATCTGGTCTAGCATCTGTTCCCATAAGTAGTATGTTAGTTATTCCATTTTCATTTTTATGGTCATTATTATTTAATAAATCACTATTTATGCTCGAGTCATGAATAGTAGATAATTTATAATAAAAATATCCATAGACGCTTATAGGGAATATTACTACCAAGAAAGCCAGTAGTATAACAAATTTCTTTAATTTTGACAAAAGTACCCCTTCTTTCTTCTTTTTCCTGTATATTTTTTAATAGCATACACTTAATTATATTAAAGTATTGAGATATATTCAATACTTGTTTCAGTTACAAAAAAAAGACAATGATATAATTTATAAGAAAATTTGTCAATTTATATATAATTAAAAGTATGTGTAGTATATCATGTAAAAAATTAATTAAAATTTTAAAGAAAAATAGGGTTTGTATATTTTTTACAATAAAAATAAGTACACACCTGTCAATTACAAAATAATTTGCTTCTTGAAAGGTATGTACTTACTGTCAAATTCTGTACATGATTTTTTATTACTTTAAATAAATATTTTACTCTTCAACCATAATATCTTCAAATATGAAATCGTGCATTGCATCTAATTCATATTCTTCAAAAGGAATTACATAGCCTGCACTACCAATTTTTCTACCATTTTCAGTAGAAAGAGGGAATTCCATTGATTTTAAGTCTAAGTTTCCAATACTTAAAAGTTTTGTTCCTAGAGAAATTATTTCATTAGGACTCATATTAGTTTTAACATATGGAAGTATAGTATTAACTAGATTAGGATATTTGGTAACTGGTAAATCCTTAACACCATTTATTAAACTTTGTATAACACTTCTTTGTCTTCTATCTCTCTCATCTGTACTATCATTTTTTCTTATACGAGAAAATGCAAGTGTTTGATATCCATTTAGTTTTTGCTCGCCTGAACTTCTTATATACTCAAGAGAGCCTTTGTCAGAGTTTTTATTCCATTTGTAAGTTTCAGGTATAAATTTGTTTAATTCTCTTATTTCACTCTTATCAACTGTAACAGTAACCCCTCCTAGAGCATCAACTATATCCATAAAAGAAAAAAAGTCAACTACAGCATAATTCTGTATATCGAGTTGGAAATTTTCTTCTATAGTTTCTATTAATAAATTAGCTTGACCATATACATAAGCATGTGTTAATTTTTGTTCTCCATGTCCTGGTATGTTGACATACGTATCTCTATTTAATGAAGTTAATTTAAGACTTTTATTTTTATTATCAATAGTTAATATCATCATGGCATCAGAACGAGAAACTTCTTCACCTGGTCTTGCATCTGTACCTAATAATAATATATTTGTAATATCTTCTTCATTTTTATAGTCATTACTGCTAAGAGCCTCTGTATTTATACTATCATCTTGGATAGTTTTTAATTTAGTAAAAACATATCCGTATACACTAACAGGAAATGCTATGACTAAAAGGGCTAGAAATATAACGAACTTTTTGAGTCCTGACAATAATATCCCCTACTTTCTAAATTTTTTAATTACACATAGTTAATTATATTAAAAAATTGTTACATAAGCAATAAAAAACACAATAAATTAGCATAAGATTGTCATAATATAATTATTTTTATAATATTTTATAGAAGGAAGCGTGTAGTTATTATTAATTTTCTTGGAATATAATTATATAAAGATTTAAATTTTTATAAGTTGATGTATATATTGAAAAAAATATTTTCCTGAATGTAGTTATATTATCTTACAAAAGGTGTAAATTGTAATTTAGAATTTTTGGTGTATAATAGGAATTGAAAAATTAAACTGATAAAAATTAATAAAAAATAATTATAAATTATATAATTTGGGGGAGGAAATGTATGATAAAATTAATAGCAACAGACTTAGATGGAACTTTGTTAGATGAAAAGAGCGAAATAAATCCAGAGTTTTATAAAGTATTTAAAAAATTAAGAGAGAGGGGGATAATGTTTTCTGCTGCAAGTGGCAGGCAGTATCAAAATCTTATAAAAAAATTTGAAGATATAAAAGATGATATGATGTTTATCTCAGAAAATGGAACATTAGTAGTATATAAAGGAAAAGAAATATTATCAAATCCTTTGGATAAAGAGTTAGTAAATGAAATCATAGAGACAACAAGAAGTATAAAAGGGAAAAAAATTGTAATGAGTGGTAAACAATACGCCTATATAGAGAGCAAAGATGAAGCGTTTATAGAAGAAGTTAGTACTTACTATGCAAAGTTTAAAGTTGTAGATGACTTGACTAAAGTAGAAGGTGATATATTAAAGATAGCTATATTTGATTTCAAAGGTGCAGAACATAACAATAGTATCTACTTTGACCAGTTTTCTGATAGAGCTCAAGTATGTATTTCTGGGGTAGAGTGGCTTGATTTAACTGCAAAAGGTGCAAATAAAGGAAGTGCCATAAAAAAAGTACAAAGAATGTTAGATATAAAATATGAAGAAACTATGGTATTTGGTGACCAATTGAATGATGTAGAAATGATGAAGAGTGCTTATCATAGCTATGCCATGGAGAATGCCAATGAGTATTTGAAAGAAATTGCTAGATTCAGAGCAAAAAGAAATACTGAAAATGGTGTTGTAGATAAGATAAAAGAAGTCATAAAAATTGGATAGCCATCTATGATGGGGGTCTAAATGAAAAAGATTATTTTAAAGGAATTGAAATAAAGAAATATCAATGTAATTTTCATTAAACAATATTATTAAAATGAAAATTACATTGATATTTGGTAGATATTAGATAACTAATATCTATTTTTTTATAATACTTAATATCTTTTCCTCTATTTGAGATGCATTTTCAGCAGAAATCAAATAAACATATTTACCTGCTTTTTCAACGATAGTATTGTTTGCTATTTCAGAATTGCTTTTTTCTCCATGTCCTTCTCCAAAAGGTGCTTGAATCATGTCTTTTTTATAATTTTCTAGAGTTTTATAGATTTTATTTACATCATCAGTTTTTATGACAATGATATCTTCTAGATATAATTTTTCAGAAGAATTGATTACAAAACCTTGTGTAATGTCTTCTTCCACATCATTAAAATAATTAAATTCTTTTGCATCAAAAATTTTTGATTCTTTTATAAGTAAATCAGAAGACTTTAATGCTTTTTCAATTTTTGATGTAGAAACGTTTTTATAATCGCTACTTGAAGAACAACTAACCATTCCAAAGGATAAGATTATTGAAAAAAACAACATTAAAATTTTTTTCATGAGAAACCTCCAAGTTTTTTAACTCTATCTTAATTTAGTTTACTACATAATTATATAAAAATAAATGTATTTAATGTTACAGTTTTGATTAATAATGTAATATTTTGATAATAATACCTATTAAGAGGTGATTAGAAATGAGAGTACCAAAACATGTAGGAATTATACCAGATGGAAATAGAAGATGGGCAAGTCAAAATGGAATGACAAAGGATAGAGGATATGAAAGTGGAATAGATCCTGGACTAGAATCTTATAGATTATGTAGAGATTTAGGTTGTGAAGAAGTAACTTTTTATGGGTTTACAACTGATAATACAAGACGTCCATCAGTTCAGACTAAAGCGTTTACAAAAGCATGTATTGATGCAGCAAATATACTAATAGAAGAAGGTGCAGCCTTACTAGTTGTTGGAAACACAAAATCTCCAATGTTCCCAGAAGAATTATTACCATATACAAATCGAATTCAAGCTAAAGACGGACAGATAAGAGCAAACTTACTGGTAAATTATGGATGGTATTGGGATTTAAATAATATATCAGGAGTAGAAAATGTAAATAAGAATAACATACAGGATTACATACAGTCATTTGATGTGTCAAGACTGGACTTGATAATTAGATGGGGTGGAAGACGTAGATTAAGCGGTTTCCTGCCTGTGCAATCAATTTATGCAGACTTTTATGTTATAGATAATTATTGGCCAGATTTCAAAGGTGATGATATAAAAGATGCCTTTAGTTGGTATGATACACAAGATGTCACTCTAGGCGGATAATTAAGAAATTTCAGTTTTTAGATTGTAGAGTATTTTAAATTATTGAAAAAAAAACTTCTTGGTGGTAAAATAACACTAATAATATGAAAAAATGTAAAAATCTATACCAAGAAGGGTGAAGAAATGTCAAAAAGCAATAATAACAATAATTCAAGAAACAAATCTAAAAATACCAGCCATCTGAACAGAAAAAAAAGAAAAGTAAATAAAAAAAAGTTAGTACTACTGATTTGCTTTACAGTGTTATTTTTATTTATTGCATTTAAGGCTACTCAAGGTGTAGTAGCTTTGGTCAAAGGGATGGATAAAAATAATAAAACAAATCAACAACAAAAAGTTGACTCAGAACAATTTGACCTTGGTGATGAAAACGAAAATAAAAACAAAAAATATACTGTATTTATAGATCCAGGTCATGGAGGAAATGATAAAGGAACTCAAAGTAAAACTAGTAACAGATATGAAAAAGACCTCACTTTACAAATTTCAAAGAAATTAGCAAATAAATTAGCTAAGCAAAAGGACATTCAAGTAGTTGTATCTAGAACTGATGATACATATGTATCATTAATGGATAGAGTAAACTTAGCAAAAAATAGCTCTGCGGATGTACTTGTTTCTATACACTTAAATGCAGAAAAAAATGGAAATACAGCAACAGGTATAGAAACATGGTATAGAAATAAAGCTACAGATGGCTCAAAAGAACTTGCACAAACAGTTCAAAGTACAATAGTATCTTATGTTAAAGTAAGGGATAGAGGAATAATTGAAAATAATTTTGAAGTACTTAGAGAATCAAATATGCCAGCTATATTAATAGAGTGTGGTTTTTTAACAACGCCTTCAGAAGAGCAAAAAATAATAAATGAGAAATATCAAGAGCAACTTACAGAGGGAATTGTTCAAGGTATACTTTCATATTTGGATTCTAAGGGAAATAAATAATTTAATTATTATCTGAATGTAAAAATTAAATTAAAAATACAAAGGTGTGAATTATATTAAAAGTATAATTTCATACTAAAAATACTATTTAGATTTAAGAACTATGAAACTACAGACTACTTTATATATGTCTGATTTCATAGTTTTTTTGTCAAAATTAGTTGGTATTTGCAAAAAATAGAGAAATAAAATCGTAGAAATAGAGTTATTTATATGTGATTTTAAGTTAGATTGATTTACTATCAATTGTGCCTTATAATTAATATAGAAAAAGTTTGCTCATAAAATAATTTAAAAAATAATATAGGGGAATTTATATGAATAAAAAAAATATAATGAAAATTTGTTGGTTAAATAAAATAGTTTTTATTATAATTGGGATTTTAGGAATAGTTTTACTTACAAGGCATATTGGAATAGACATTAAGAGTCAAATTTTGATTTTATTAATCTTATTTAGCATAAGTATGTTTATTTCATACCTTAAGGTTAAGACATATGAAGATGAAATTAATTTAGATGTCACAAGTAATTCAGATAAACTTATAAACATTACTAAGAATGATAATTTTTTAGAACATATTCAAAGCTATATATTTGCTAATAAGAGAGAAAATTGTGTGTTAGCATGCTTTGATTTATGTAGACTTAAACTTATAAATGATATATATGGTTATAAGCTAGGGGATGAAGTATTAGACAATATCTCAAACAACTTAAAAAATTATTTTGGAAATGAAGCTATTTATGGAAAGTTAAAAAGCGATGTCTTTGTATTAATAATAAAACTTGAAGATAGAGATGAAAAGATTCATAATTTGGTAAACCTTATTAAAAATAAAATTGTGACCTTGAGTCAGATAGATAGTTTTAAAATGAATATAAATATTGAAGCTTCTATTGGTATTTATAAATTTAATAGTAATGAAATTGACATAAAAAAAGCTATAGACAATGCTGATATGGCAAGAATTAAATCAAAAGGATTAAAGCATATAGAATATGTGGAATTTGATGATGCTATGGAAAAAGAAATAAAATCACTTATGAAAATAGAACAAGATTTATTTTTAGCTATTAAAAACAAAGAGTTCATAATTCACTACCAGCCTAAATTTGATTCAAGAACAAATAAAATTATAGGTTCAGAAGCATTAATAAGATGGATTCATCCAACTTTAGGTATGGTTGCTCCAAATAATTTTATACCTATAGCTGAGAAAAGTGGTTTGATAAATAATATTGGTAGATGGGTGATTGAAGAAGTTTTTATTACTATTGATAAGTGGATTTCAGAAGGGATAAATGTTTTACCAGTTTCAATAAATTTATCTAGAGTAGAACTTTATAAGAATGATTTAGTAGATTTTTTTAAGTCAATGTTTGATACATATAATGTTCCTAGAAAACTTGTAGAAATAGAAATAACAGAAACAACAGCTTTAAATGATGTAAAGTTTATTAGTGAGAGACTTTATGAAATTAAATCTTTAGGTATGAATATATCATTGGATGACTTTGGTATAGGTAACTCAAATTTTGTCAATCTTAAGGGGATACCAGTAGATGTTATAAAAATTGATAGGTCACTTATATTAGATATAGTGACTAACTCAAAAACAAAGGTTATGATAAAAGCCATTGTTAATCTTTCGCATGATTTAAATTTAACTGTTATATGTGAAGGTGTAGAGGATATGGAACAAGTTAAAGTTTTAAATGGTATGGGATGTAATTTTATACAAGGTTATGTATTTTCTAAACCAATAGATGAATGTAGTTACAAGGAACTTCTTACTGGAAGAAGTAATATAAGTTTAGAAGAGAGTCTTTTGAAAGAATATATGGCAGTTGAGGAGGTGGAATAATGATTTCAGAAGACGTAGATTATGCAATAAGAATTGTAAGAGCTATATTTAATAATGGAGAAAACAATCCAATAGATGTCAAAACAATATTAAAAAATGAAGATATACCAATATTAACATTATATAAACTACTTAGAAAACTTTGTGCAAATAACTTACTTACTTTTAATAAAGAAGATGGAAAGAAATACATGTTAAATGTATCATTGGATACAATAAGTTTGAGAACGATTGTAGAAATAATAGATGGGAAAATATATATAAATAAATGTACTAGATATGTATCTAATTGTAGTAATTGTTTAAAAGGTTGCAAGGTAAATCAGGAATTACTAGAGATAGAAAAAGAAATCTATAAACTTTTATCAAGAAAATCTATAAGACAGATATTAGAATAATAAATTTTTAGCTTAGCTAATAGTTGGAGGTTTTCAGTTATGGATGATATATCTCAAGATAACTTTCTATTATCTAAAGAGTATGAGAATAGTTTAGATGTAGATACTAAAAAAGCAGGTGGAATATACTATACACCTAAAATCATTGTCGATTATATTGTTAAAAAAACCTTGAGAAATCACGATATAATTAAAAATCCATATCCGAGAATTCTTGACATATCTTGTGGATGTGGAAACTTTCTTTTAGAAGTATATGATATTTTATATGACTTATTTGAAAAAAATATTTATGAATTAAAAAATAAATACGATGAAAATTATTGGAAGATTGATAATATACACAATCATATATTAAACCATTGTATATATGGTGCTGATATTGATGAAAATGCTATAAATATACTAAAAGATAGCTTAAAAAACAAAAAGACAAGAACTGATTTAAAATATGATGATATTAAAATCAACCTATTTTGTTGTGATAGTCTAAAGAAAAACTGGCGATATAAGTTTGATTACATAGTCGGTAATCCTCCGTATATTGGACATAAAAAACTTGAAAAAAAATATAAAAAATTTCTTTTAGAAAAATACAGTGAGGTTTATAAAGATAAAGCTGACTTATATTTTTGTTTTTATAAAAAGATTATAGATATCTTAAAATGTGGAGGAACAGGAAGTGTTATAACTCCAAGGTATTTCTTAGAAAGTTTATCGGGAAAAGATTTGAGAGATTATATTAAGTCAAATGTTAATATTAAAGAAATAGTAGATTTTTTGGGTGCAAATATATTTAAAAACATAGGTGTTTCTAGTTGCATTCTTACTTTTAATAAAAAAAAATTGAATGATACACCTATAGATATATTTAGAATAAAGAATGAAGATGTATCTATAAATAAATTTAAAACACTAGAAGAACTTTTAAACAGTAGTAAATTTGAATATTTTAATATAAATCAAAACTTGCTTTCTGATGAATGGATAATTGTAAATAAGGATAATGAATCTTTTTATAATAAAATACAAGAAAAAGGTAAATATAGCCTAGAAGATATAGCTGTAAGCTTTCAAGGTATAATTACAGGATGTGATAAAGCATTTATTTTAAGTGAAGGGGATTCAAAATTAGATTTTGTAGATGAGAAGCTTTTAAAAGATTGGATAAAAAGCAAAAATATAAACAAGTATGTAGTAGAGAAGAGTGAATATAAGCTAATATACTCAAATGATATAGATGATGAGGTTAAAAACAAGAAAATACTTGATGAAATTATAGGAGTATATAAGACAAAATTAGAAAATAGAAGAGAATGTAAAAGTGGAATAAGAAAGTGGTATGAACTTCAATGGGGTAGAGAAAAGCTTTTTTTCGAAAGAAAAAAGATAATGTATCCATATAAATCCAAAGAAAATAGATTTGCTATAGATTATGATAATAATTTTTCAAGTGCAGATGTATATTCTTTTTTCATAAAAGATGAGTATTTAGATAAATTTTCATATGAATATTTAGTTGGAATTTTAAATTCTAGTGTATATGATAAATACTTTAAAATAACAGCCAAAAAAATGAGTAAAAATATATATGATTATTATCCTAATAAGGTTATGAAGATAAGAATTTTTAGAGATAATAATTATGAAGAAATAGAGGATTTATCAAAACAAATAATATCAATTTTATTAAATGAAAAAATAGATAAAGAAAAAGTAGAAAAATTGCAGATAAAAATAGATAAATTAGTAATAGATTCTTTGGGTATATAAATAAATATGGCTATGAAAAAATACGTTGAATGTTAATAATTTATCTAAATTTATAAAGAAAAAGTTAACCATATAAAAAATATTAAAAATATATACTTTTGAATATTTTTTTGATAAAATAAAAATAAATTTGTGCAATTTTATTTTTCTCCAATAACTAAAAGTAGTTTTTTGAATTAATATTTGCTGAGGAATATAAATCAGGAACGCTTTAAATAGTAGGTGATAATATGAAAGGATTAGTTTTAGAAGGTGGAGGAACAAAAGGAGCTTATCAAATAGGCGCATATAAAGCTTTAAGAGAACTTGGTATAGAATTTCAAGGAGTAACAGGAACATCAATTGGGGCTTTAAATGGAGCATATATAATTCAAAATGATATTGAGGTAATGGAAGATATCTGGCTAAACTATGATTATACTCATTTTATGAATATTGACAAAGAAAGCTATGAGAGATTTAAAAATGTAGATTTCACTACGAAAAATATCAATGCAGTTTTTGAACTTATAAATAAAGCCAGAAAAAATGAAGGTATAGATATAAGCCCATTAAGACACTTAATGGAAACTACATTAAATGAAGATATAATAAGAAAATCAAAAAAAGACTTTGGACTTGTTACGGTTTGGTGGGATAAAAAAATTAATCCTCATCCATTGTATATAGAAGATATGCCACAAGGGAGATTGGTTGACTACTTAATTGCTAGTTCTAGTTTGCCTATTTTCCAAACAAATGTAATGGATGATAAATTGTATTTGGATGGAATGTTTTGTGATAATATGCCAATAGGGCTTTTAGAAGATAAAGGATATGAAGATGTTGTTGTAATTAGGTTAATTGATGATTTTCTTGGAAAAATGAACCTAAACAAACATCAGAATATAAATATAAAAACCATAATACCATCAGAATATTTAGGTGGCTCTCTTAATAAAGATAGAGATAATGTAGAAAAAAATATTCGATTAGGATATTTAGATACTATGAAAGCTTATGAAAGATGCGATGGTATTAAATATTACTTTGATGTAGAATATAAGTACGATGAAGAGTATTGTTTTGATAGATTTAGAAGAATGAGTAATGAAACAATACAATGTATTTGTAACTTATTGAATATAAAAAGAGATGTTTCGCTTAGAACTGTTATGGAAAATGTAATACCAAAGCTTGGTGAGACACTTGGTTTACCCAAAAATTTTTCATATAAAGATTTATTTTACTGTGTATATGAGAAAAAACTTGAAGAAAATAGTATAAATAGGGTAAAATTATATGATTTTAACAAGGTTATAGATGTTGTAAATACAAATATTGATTCTAATAAGAATTTAGCATCAAATTTTGAAATTAGACCTAAAATTAGTATTAAAAAGAACAAAAACACAAAATTATTGACAAATTGTATTATAAAAGACTTAAAAAATCAAAGTTAAATAAAAAACAAAAAAAAATTTGTAATTATACTCGAAAAAAGTGTATATTAGTAGTATAATATTTTTGTAGCACTAGTGGGAACAAAAAAGTACCATAGGACAAAAAAGTACCACTAAGTGCCATTAAAGTAAAAAATAGGAAAACAATTTTAAAAAATATAAAATGTTAGGTTTATAGGAGGATTTAAAAAATGGAAAAAGTAGTTAGTATCAAAAATGCAAGTGGATTACATGCTAGACCAGCAGGAATGTTTGTTAAGAAGGCTGCTGAGTTTAAATCAACAGTAGAAGTTGTAGCAAAAGACAAAACTGTAAATGCAAAATCAATCATGGGAATAATGAGTTTAGGTTTAGCTCAAGGAGAAGAATTAAAATTAGTTGTAAATGGAGAAGATGAAGCAGTAGCTTTAGCAGCAATGGTTGAATTAGTTGAAAGTGGATTTGGAGAGTAGATATAATAGTTTCTAAAAATTTGGTATTTATAATCTAATCATTGCTTAGAGTAAAAGTAACAGAGAAACATTAAAAATATACAGACAAAAGTTTGTAAATATTTAGTTTCTTTGTTACTTTCATGTTTATTTAATCAGAAGATTAAGATTATTGTTAATTGGGTATGAAAATACAAATATTTTAAATGATGAAATAAGTAAGATATTTTTAATTATAAATTTGTAATCAAAATACAGAAGATATTTTTAGGAGGTAGGGTTATGGCTTACAAAGGAATAGGAGCTTCTCCTGGTATTGCTTTAGGGAAAGCGTTAGTAGTTGAGCATAGTGAATTAGTAATTGAGAAAAAATCTATAGATAATGTTGAAGCGGAAGTTGCTAAATTAGAAAATGCAGTTGTAGTTTCTAAAGAAGAATTAATAAAAGTTAAGGAAAAGGCTTCTCAAGAATTAGGAGAAGAAGAAGCAGAAATATTTGAAGCACATTTATTAGTTTTAGAAGACCCAGAATTAATTGGTTCTGCAATTGATAAAATCAAAACTGAAAATGTAAATGCAGAATATGCTTTAAATGAAATAAAAGAAATGTTTGTTAGCATGTTTGAGTCTATGGACAATGAATACATGAAAGAAAGAGTAGCAGACATAAAAGACGTTACAAATAGAATACTTAGACATATATTAGGAATCAAAGTTGTTGATTTATCTGCTTTAAGTGAAGAAGTAGTATTAATAGCACATGATTTAACTCCATCAGATACAGCAACTATGAACAAAAAAATGGTTTTAGGATTTTTAACTGATATAGGTGGAAGAACTTCTCATACAGCTATAATGTCTAGAACTTTAGAAATCGCTGCAATCGTTGGACTAAGTGATATAACTTCAAACGTTAAAGATGGAGATTTTGTAGTTTTCAATGGAGATACTGGTGAAGTAATCGTTAATCCAGATGAAGATACTATAAACAAATATACTGAGTTAAAAGCTAAATATGAAGAAGAAAGAAAAGCATTACAATTATTAAAAGGAAAGCAATCAGTAACTCTTGATGGGAAGCATGTGGAATTAGCTGGTAACATAGGAACTCCTAATGATATAGAAGGTCTAATAAAGAATGATGCTGAAGGTGTTGGTCTTTATAGAACAGAATTTTTATATATGGATAGAGATTCTTTCCCAACTGAGGAAATACAATATGAAGCTTACAAAGCTGTATTAGAAGGAATGGAAGGTAAACCTATAGTTATAAGAACATTAGATATAGGTGGAGATAAAGAGTTAAGTTACTTGACTATGGAACCTGAAATGAATCCATTTTTAGGTTACAGAGCAATAAGACTTTGTTTAGATAGAACAGATATATTTAAGACTCAATTAAGAGCGTTATATAGAGCAAGTGTTCATGGAAGATTGAGAATAATGTTCCCTATGATTTCATCTTTAGAAGAATTATTACAAGCTAAAGAAGTTGTAAAAGAAGTGTTAGCAGAACTTGATTCTGAAGGTATAGCTTATGCTAAAGATGTAGAAATCGGTATGATGATAGAAGTACCATCTGCTGCTGTAATATCTGATGTACTTGCTAAACATGTAGATTTCTTCTCAATAGGAACTAATGATTTAATCCAATATACTTGTGCAGTTGATAGAATGAACCAAAAGATAAGCTATCTTTACAATCAATTTAATCCAGCTGTTTTAAGACTTATAAAGACAGTTATAGATAATGCACATAAAGAAGGTAAGTGGGCAGGTATGTGTGGAGAATCTGCTGGAGACCAAAAAATGATACCAATACTTTTAGGTATGGGATTAGACGAGTTTTCTATGTCTCCAATATCAATACTTCCTGCTAGAAAATTAATAACTTCAGTTAAAGAAGCCGATATGAAAAAATTAGCTGATGAAGTACTTAATATGGGTACTGCTGAAGAAATAAAAAGATATATTGAAACAACTTTTAACATGTAATTTATAAAATATATAATATGTAATTTACAAACTTATATTATATAAAATATCCATGTAGATATGTTATAAATAATATGAATAACTCAATAAGTAAAGAAAAGCCATAGTTTATTTTATACGCTATGGCTTTTTTATTATTATAAATTAAAATTTATAATACCTTAATTATAGTTTGTGTTTTTTGTAGACTTATTTTTTAGGTAATTGCACCTGAATATGTATTAATGTTATGTGGATGTACTCTTGAAATATGGTAATATATATTAAGGGTGAATGGTTTAAAGAGTATATATTTAATGGAGGTATACAATTTGAAAATTACAAAAACAAAACTATTTATCATAATTTTACCTGTCTTAGCTTTTGTAATATTATTTTTAAGTACAGAACGTAGCTTAATAGATAATAAGCAGTACAACAAAATATATTCAGATTTGAAAGATACAAAGAGAATAGAAATTTATCATAAGTTTAATAGAGAGGCTGAAAAAAACTATGAACCAATTGTAGTTACAGATGAAAAATTAATAAATGAGATATTAAGTTTTATGAGTAAGGTAACTGATTTTGAGGATAGAGATATGAGTGGGGTAGCTGTAAAGAATCAAAAGATAAGTTTTTATAATAGCAATAATGAGCAAAAAATTATAAACTACTCATATGATAATCTACATAATTTTGGAGAGATTAAATACAATAATGAGAAATTTAACTTACCATATGATTTTTTCAGGTTAATAAACTCTCTTGATGAATTTAAACCTCAAAATACAAAAGTTCCTAATGATGTGAATGAACTTTTTAAAAAGTATAGTTGGACACCAAGTTTTCTTATATCGTCTCAAAGAAAAACACTTCCCAACAATTTTAAATATTCATCAGAAAATACAACAGAGAAAATATATTGGGCTTATAATATGGAACTGTCTAAAGATATAGGATTAGATTTTTCTAATTTAAATTCAAATGACATTACTGCTGAGATATATAGCTTAATTGAACCATTACCAGACTCATTTGAACCTTTATTAGATGCTAGAGGAATTGTAATAAGACATGATGGAAGGATTGTAGGAGCATACATTGATTCAGGCAGACATGAAGGAAAGGCTATTAGTTTAAAAAGACATACTTTTAAAGAAGTAAAAAAAGAAGATTTAAATGTGTGGATAGTTGATAACTGTATAGATAAAACTAATTCTCTATATAAGGATATATCAAAAATGAGTAATGAAGATTTAATAAGAATGCATCTTAAGGCTATGGAAGAAAATAATACAAATGAGTTGTTAGCAACTATGGATGTAGAAAGTCAGATAAGTACTTTATTTATTAATTTGGATAATCGTAAACTTTTTAATGATACTAGATTTGAAATGAATTTACCAGATTATATTAATAGCGATACAATTGTATATATAGAAAAAATGGATTTAGGAGAAGAAGAAGAAAAAGATAAAAAAAGTTATAATGTAATATTTGCTAATGATGGGGTAGAAAAGGCTGGTGGAAAATTAGGTTTTTCTGACATTAATATTGATGTTATAAATGATGGTGGAGTGTGGAAAGTATCTGGATTTACGAAATAAATTTAAACTTAAAATTATTAATGTTAAAATTTGATATTGTATTGAAAAATAATTAAAAGTATTTAATAATAGAATTAAGGGTAAAATAAATTAAGAACTTAAGATATTGAATATGAATGTATAATTTTAATGTGATATCCAAATAAATCCTAAATTTAATTTGAGTTTTAATATATATGGTCTAAGGTTTGATTATTAAAGATTTAATTGTAAGTTGTTACAGTTGATGATATTGATGTAGAGATTAAAGTTTAGAATAGAAAGTGCACCTTAAATTTTAAAATGTAAATTTAAAAATGTAAGCTAGTACAATCTAAAAATTATAATCACTCAATAGATTTATGGATTTATTTGTTTATTATAAATAAGTGGGAGTAGATTTTTCTACTCCCACTTTGTATATTATTATTTAATTAAAAAGTAGCACATTAAAATTCTAAGATTAGTTGATATTTCCTGCTTTATTAGCAAATAACTCCTTAATAAGATTGTTTCTAGTAGCTAAATCTCCACTAGAATTATTTGTTTTTTTCATAATTACAGAATAACGCTTTTTATTGATAAAAAATATTAAAATCTTATCATCATCAAAGTTGTATTCTTTGTATCTATCAATAGATTTATAACCTAAATTTAAGATGTCCTTATCTTTTATGCTATCTACATCCAAAACATATGATGGGTCAGCCTTTAGTAATATATTAATTAAACATTTTTCTTCACCAGCACAAAATAAATCAACCTTATTTGATATAGACTTAGATTGTTCTGAAGTTATTTTTACAGGAATAAGATTACTATTGCTATCTCTTAAAAGAGAACCATATGTGTCTTGTTGATATACTAAATTAATTTTTTTCTTAGGAACACTTACCATCTTATCTAAATGTACATAATGATGATTTTCAACAAAGCCTTCATTTAATATTTCAACAAAGTTGTCAATTTTACCTAAACAAAAAGATTCTATAGATTCTTTACAGAATTTATTTGTAAATGGTATAATGTTTACGTTTTCCTCGTCTGTATTCCATGCTATAGCATAATCCAATGAATATACTTCTTCCTCTATATCTGCAAAATTATATTGTACTATGTTTCCTTTCAAAATTACTCGACCTCCATCTTATAATATATTTAATATACTTTATAAAACTTATATTATATTTAAATAATATCATAAATTAAATGAATATGATATAGTAAATGATGAAAAAATTGAAAAAAATAACTATAAATGAGTATTAAATATAAATAGTGTATACTAATGGGATGGAAAATGTCCACTATTAACTTTATTACCCCGCATGTTTATAATTAAATTATTAATATAAAATAGAATCTATCGACAATGAATGGACTTTTAAAAGAACTTAATATAAAATTAATTAAATAAATACTTAAAAATGCTTTACTTTAATGATAAAATCGTATTAAAGGAGGTTAATTTTATGGATATAAAAAATAAAATTAAATCTATGTTTTTGCCAGAAAAAGATGACTATTTAGATGATGAAGAATTTGAGGATGATATAGAAATTAATGAGGATAATTCAGAAGAAGATAATAATGTGCATTTAAATGACTTAAGCAGAGTGAAATATGACTATAGAGAATTAAAAGACATAGAAAATCAAACTGAAGAAATGTGTTTACTAGCAGTAAGGCAAGATGGTACAATAATAGAATTTGTAAAAGATAAGACTGATAGGGTATGTATGGAGGCAGTAAAACAGACTTATAAAGCTCTCAAATACATAACAAATCAAACCGAAGCTATATGTATAGAAGCAGTAAAACAGAATTACAGAGCCTTATATTACATAAATGACAAGACAGAAAATATATTAATTGAGGCTATAAGAAGTGCATCAACTCATGATGTTATGGAAGTTTTTAGATTTGTAGAAGAGCAGACAGAAGAAGTATGCTTAGAATTAATAGAAAGGGCATCAAAAAATGATGTGGCAGAAATATTAAAGGATATAAAAGAGCAAACTCCAACAATATGCTTAGAAGCAGTAAAAAAAGATGGAAAGTCTTTAGCTTATGTTAAGGAACAAAATGATAGTATATGTTTAGAAGCAGTAAAGGAAAACTATAGTGCATTGCCTTGTGTAGAAGAACAGACAGAAGAAATATGTATAGAAGCAGTAAAGCAAAATGATTTTGCCTTGTATTATGTAAATGAACAGACAGAAAAAATATGTATAGAAGCAGTAAGACGAAGTTATATGGCTCTTCAATATGTAAATAAGCAGACAGAAGAAATCTGTTTAGAGGCAGTAAGAAATGATGGAAGATCACTACAATATGTAAAAGAGCAGACAGAGGACATTTGCTTAGAGGCAGTAAGACAGAATGGAAAAGTATTACAATATGTAAAGAAACAGACCGAAGAAATATGTATAGAAGCTATAAGGGGCTCATTTAAAGACTTTGAAATAAAAGAGATATTGAGCTATATAAAGGTACTAACAGAAAAAATATGTGTAGAGGCAGTAAAGCAAAATGGAAATATTCTTAAATATATAGAAGAGCAAACAGAATTAATGTGTATAGAGGCAGTAAAAGAAAATTACAGTGCTATACAATATGTAAAAGAGCAAACAGAAAAAGTTTGCTTGGAAGCAGTAAATCAAAGTTTTGAGGCACTTAAATATGTAAAAGAACAAACAGAGGATGTTTGTTTAAGAGCAGTAAGACAAGACTATAGAATGCTGAAATATGTTAAAAATCAAACAGAAAAGCTATGCTTAGAAGCAGTAAAACAGAATTACAGAGCTTTGGAATATGTAGAAAATCAAACAGAAAAAGTTTGTTTAGAGGCAGTAAAACAGAATAGAAAAGCACTCCAATATGTAAAGCAAAAACAAAGTTAAACATATATATTATGAAAGTAAAAGCAAAGCTAAGATATATCATAAAAATAAATATAAAATTAAAGATTTATAATAAAAATAAAAGCACACAACTTATACGCTATAAGTTATGTGCTTTTATGCATATAAAGCTTAATAAAACTCTTTTATTATAACTTTTTTATTATATAAAAAATAACAAAATGATTATATAGGTCTTTTTTTGACCAGTTTTACAATTTCAATAACTAGTTTTGAAAAATATATTGAATTTTCTCAAAAAAGACGCTATTCTATATATGTAAAATTTTTTTCTGGAGGTAATAATGTTTAAGAGATATGCTGATAAAATGACATCTGTTTTAATTTATAAAAATATGATAGATAGCAATGAATCTAGGGTGTATTCTTATGGATTTGAAATATTAATTGCTTTTATAGTTAATATAACGACCATACTACTCTTAGGTTTTTTATTTGGGAAATTTACATATATATTATTTTTTTTAATATGTTACTGTCCAATAAGACAATTTTCTGGAGGGTATCATGCAAATAACTATTTTAGATGTCTATTAACCTTTGTTTTTATAATTTTATCTACAATATTTATTATAGAAAATCTAAATGTAGATTTATTTAAAAATATTATTATGATTATTGCTAGTATTAGTTGGATTGGAATTTGTATTATGTGTCCAGTAGAGCATAAAAGTAATCCTATAAGTGAGGTAGAAAAGTTAACTTATAAAAAAATTGCTATATCTATATCTACAGTAGTCTTGTTAATGACAGTTTCAAGTTTTTCATTAAATGTGTTTATGGATTACTTTATATATAGTGCTTTTGCAATGTTTTGGATTTGTATAATGCTAGTATTAGGTAAATTAAAATCTAAAAAAAGTATAAGTAAAATGTGTATGAGGGAGAATTAAATTATGAAAAAGTTTATTGTGAAAATTATGAAGTGTGCTAGTTCATTAGCACTGAGTACTGCAATTTTGTCAGCAAATAGCACTTGTCCATGGATTATACATCAACCTAAGGTACCAAAAGAAATTAAGAATTTAAAAAAGATAAATTAAAAACAAGCAATTATTCATATGAAATCATTATAAAAAAATATTATGCTTTAATAAATATAAAACAAGTAAATTACTTACATATAATTATTATAAAAAAGAAATTGTTATACTTTAATAAATATAAAACAAGCAATTATGAACAAATATTTTATTTTATGAGCACATAATATACTTTATTTTGTAATGTATAAGTGTGCTAATTTAGGGGGATATAGTGTATCCATTGAAATGACTTACTAGTAGTAAGTCATTTTTGTATTGTATGTATTTTAAGCAAACTGTATGATATAATGAAGGGTAAAGTTTAATTAAAACAGTAAAAAACTTTAGTATAGATAGTAGTTTAGGAGGTAGGTTATGAGTATAATACATAAATTTTCTATGAATGGATATAATATCGTTTTAGATGTGAATGGAGGAGCTGTTCATGTATTAGATGATGTTGCATACGATTTATTAGATTTTTATAAAGACAAAAGTAAAGAAGAAGTGCTAGATATATTAAAATCTAAATATCAAGAAGAAAAAATAAATGAAGCATATGAAGAAATATTAAATTTAGAAAAAGAAGGTCTTTTATATACAGAAGATACATATCAATATCATCCAAGTTTTGTACATAGAGAGCCTGTAGTAAAAGCACTATGTTTAAATGTAGCCCATGATTGTAATTTGAAATGTAAGTATTGTTTTGCTGCTCAAGGGGATTTCGGTGGAGAAAAAGAACTTATGAGTTTTGAAGTTGGTAAAGCAGCAATAGATTATTTGATTGCTAATTCAGGAAGTAGAAAAAACTTAGAGATAGATTTCTTTGGTGGAGAGCCTCTAATGAACTTTGAAGTTGTAAAGCAATTAGTTGAGTATGGAAAAAGTATTGAAAAGGATTATAATAAAAATATAAGATTTACAATAACTACAAATGGTGTGCTGTTAAATGATGAAATTATAGATTATATAAATGAAAATATGCATAATGTAGTTTTAAGTTTAGATGGAAGAAAAGAAGTCAATGATAATATGAGACCAACTTTAAATGACAAAGGTAGTTATGATATTACATTGCCAAGATTTAAAAAACTTGTAGAAGGAAGAGCAAAAGATAAGTATTATTATATAAGAGGTACATTTACAAGAGATAACTTAGATTTTTCTAAAGATGTTATGCATTTTGCAGATTTAGGATTTAAATTAACATCTGTAGAGCCAGTTGTTGGAGATGAAAGTAATCCATATGCACTTAGGGAGGAAGATTTACCAAAGATATTTGATGAATATGAGAAATTTGCTGTAGAGTATGCAGATAGACAATTACAAGGAGATGGATTTAAATTTTTCCATTTTATGATAGATTTAAATCAAGGACCATGTGTAATAAAGAGAATAACTGGATGTGGTGCTGGAAATGAGTATCTTTCTGTAACACCAAGTGGAGACATATACCCATGTCATCAATTTGTTGGAAATGAAGAATTTAAAATGGCAAATATATTGGATAAAGAAATTGTACTTCCAGAAAAGTTAAAAAATACATTTAGAGAAGCTCATGTATATACTAAGGAAGAGTGTAAAAAATGTTGGAATAAGTTCTATTGTTCAGGTGGATGTCATGCCAATGCAATAAATTTCAACAATGATATATCAAAACCATATGAGTTGGGCTGTGAAATGCAAAGAAAGCGTACAGAATGTTCTATTATGATACAAGCAAAATTAATGTTAGAAGGAGCAAATAATTAAATTTATATCTTAGAGGAGTTGTTTATATATGATTAGAGATTATTTAGAAGATAAACCTTTAATTGATGAAAGTGTCTTTGTAGCAAAATCAGCAGATATAATTGGAAATGTTAAAATCGGTAAAGATTCAAGTGTATGGTACAATGCAGTAGTTAGAGGAGATGAAGGGCCAATAACTATTGGAGAAAATACTAATATACAAGATTGTTCAATAGTACATGGAGATGAAAATACTGTAATTGGGAATAATGTGACAGTAGGACATAGGTCAATAGTTCATGGTTGCAAGATTAGTGACAATGTTTTAATTGGAATGGGTTCAATAATACTAGATAATGCTGAAATAGGAGAATACACTTTAATAGGAGCAGGTACATTAATTACATCTAATAAAAAGTTTCCACCAGGAGTTTTAATAATGGGTTCTCCTGGAAAAGTAGTTAGAGAACTTACTGAAGAAGATAAAAAATATATTGATGAGTCATATCAATGGTATTTAGAAGCAGCACAGAATCAAAAATAATAATTAAAGAGTGGTTGTTTCAAAACATGCTTAAATTTGTTTTGAGGCAACCACTAATTTATTTTAATTTTGAGAAAGCAGTTGTTTAGAATAGGTATGAAATGTCAAAAATAAAAATTAACTGAGTTAAAGAAATTTAATAAAATTACTAGTATATGTGATAAAATTAAATATTAAAGAGGATATAAGATATTAGTATATCAATTAGTAAAATAATGTCGTAGGCATAGATAAATTAAGGTGTAAGTTTTTGGGTATACCTATTCTAGGAGTGAAAAAATTTGAGAATAAGTTATAGGAATTTAAAGAGATATAGAGAAATTGGATATATTTTGATAAAGTATGGTTTTAGCTTTATTGTAGAAAGATTAAATATAGAGGGCATAGCATATAAAATACCACTATTTGACCCACCAGAAGAAATAAAAAATATGACAACTGGTGAGAGAATGAAAAGAGTCTTAGAAGAACTAGGACCTACATATGTAAAAATAGGTCAAATATTGAGTACAAGAAAAGACTTGTTAGACCAAGATATAATTGATGAAATATCAAAGCTTAGAGATGATGTAGAGAAGTTTGATTCAAATATAGCCATTGAAATATTTAAAGAAGAAGTAGGATTAAGCATAGAGGAAGTATTCTCAGAATTTAAAGAAGAACCAATAGCAGCAGCTTCAATTGGTCAAGTTTATGAAGGAATACTTAAAACAGGAGAAGAAGTAATTGTAAAAATTCAAAGACCTAATATAGAGAAGATAATAAAATCTGACTTGGAGATTCTTAGAACTATTGCGCATACATTAAAAGACTTAAAAAAAGACTTTAATTTAGATTTAGAACAAATGATAGAAGAATTTCAAACTCAATTAATGAGAGAACTTGACTACAATTTTGAATCTATAAATGCAACTAAATTTTCTAGGATATTTAAAAATAGTGATGAAGTATATATACCAAAAGTATATTCAGAATATAACAGTAAGAGAATCTTAGTAATGGAGAAAGTTAAAGGTACAAAGTTAAGTGATGTAGAAAAAATAAGAAAATTAGGCTACAATACAAAAACTATTGTTGAAATAGGTGTTAGGTCTTTTTTTATACAGGTATTGTCACATGGTTTTTTTCATGCAGACCCACATCCAGGTAATATATTTATAGTTGGTAAAAACAAGATAGCATATATAGACTTTGGAATGATTGGAATTATTGATAACAAAACTTTGAACCAATTAAATGAAATTGCATTAGCTGGTGTAGAAAAAAATGTTGATAAAATAATATACTTGTTAATAGAAATGGATGCATTAAATGGAGAAGCTGATGTTAAAGGTCTTAGACAGGATTTACTGTATCTAATACATTACTATTATGATATCTCTATAGAAAAGATAAATGTGACAGATATATTAAATGAATTGTTTAGATTTTTTAGACAGTATAAGATAATTATGCCTGCACAGTTTGTAACACTTGCAAAGACTATTATAACATTAGAGGGTACAAGTAGAACTTTAAATACAGATTTTTCTCTTGGCTCTATGGGAAAAGAATTTATGAAGCATCATTATAAAAATAAATTCAATCCAAAGAATGTAGTTTTAAACTCAAGACAAAATGTAGAAGAGATATTACTTGATGTAAAAACTATTCCAAAACAGTTAAAAGCAATCTTAAGAAATGTAGAAAGAAATAATATAAAAATGCAAATTGAAGATGTTAAAATGATAAGATTAGAAAATTGTATACTAGAGTTAACGTCTCAAATATCACTGAGTTTAGTGTTAGCATCGATTATAGTAGGTTCTTCACTTATAATTGCATCACCAAATATAGAAAATAATATATGGATAAAATTTACTGCTATAGCAGGGTTCTTTATTTCTTTTATAATAGGGCTATGCTTAGTTATAAGAAGTATTAGGTCAAAATACAAAAAAGATTAGGGGGAATTAAATTTGAAAAAATGGACACTGAAATACAAAGGGAAGATAGAGGAAAGTGAATTTAGCAAAAAACTTAATATTTCCCCGGAAATCTGCCAAATTTTAAAAAATAGAGGTATATATACTGAAAAAGATTCAGAAATATTCATGAATCCATCTTTAGACTATTTAAGAGACCCTTTATTAATGAAAGATATGCAAAAGGCTGTAGATAGAATAAAGTTAGCTATTGATAAAAAAGAAAAAATTTGGATTTATGGGGATTATGATGTTGATGGCGTATCTTCTACTTCTATTTTATGCTTATATTTTAATAGTATAGGATATCATGTGGATTACTATATTCCAAATAGACTAGAAGAAGGCTATGGTATAAATGAAGATGCTATAAAGCTTATAAGCTCTAGGGGATGTGATTTGATTATAAGTGTTGATTGTGGAATTACATCAGTATCTGAGGTTAATCTAGCAAATAATTTGGGTATAGATGTTATAATAACAGACCATCATGAATGCCAAAATGAAATTCCCTCAGCTTTTGCAGTAATAAATCCAAAGCAAGAAGATTGTAACTATCCATTTGATGCACTATGTGGATGTGGTGTAGCATTTAAAATGATACAAGCACTTACTCCAAAAGAAGATTTTAAGGCTAGCATGTACGATTATTTAGAAATAGTAACATTGGCAACTATCTGTGATATTGTTCCACTTGTGGATGAAAATAGAATAATTGTAAAAAATGGTTTAAAATTAATGAAAGAAGGCAAAAATATTGGATTAAGAGAGCTTATAAAAGTTTGTGGTGTAGAAAGTGATAAAATAGGTTCTTCTCATATAGGTTTTGCAATTGGGCCTAGAATAAATGCATCAGGACGTTTAGGATATTCTTATTTGGGTGTTGAGTTATTTACTACTCAATCTAAAGATGAAGCTGTTGAAATAGCTAATATATTGGAAGAAAAAAATAACGAAAGACAGATGATAGAGGCTCAGATGTATCATGAAGCTGAGGAAATGTTAAAGTCTAATAGCAGATATAATGATGATAAAGTATTAGTTCTAGCTAAAGAAGGTTGGCAACATGGAATAATAGGAATTGTAGCATCTAAGTTGACTGAAAAATACTACAAACCAACGATTCTTTTAGGTGTAGAACATGGAGAAGCTACTGGCTCAGCAAGGTCAATAAAAGGATTTAATATATTTGAGGCTCTTGTAAAGTGCAAAGACTTAATGACTAAGTTTGGTGGGCATGAACAAGCAGCGGGATTGTCTTTAAATTCAGAAAATGTGGAAGCTTTGGCTAATGAAATAAATAAGTTTGCAGATTATAATTTGACTGAAGATGATATGATAGAAAATGTAAATGTTGAATTTGAACTACAAGAAAATGTAATAAGTTTAAATCTTGTGGAGGAATTACATAAATTAGAACCATTTGGATTAAATAATCCTAATCCTAGATTTATAGTTAGAAATTATATTCTAAAAGATTTAAAAATCATAGGTAAAAATCAACAACATTTGAAATTAAGCGTAGAAAATGAAAAGTGCTATGAATGTATAGGGTTCAATATGAGTCATTTAAAATCATTGTATAAGGTAGGAGATAAAGTCGATGTATTGTTCCAACTAGATGAAAATAACTATATGGGAAATAGGAAAGTGCAGTTTTTACTTAAAGATATTAGATTAGCTCGACCTAAAAGTGCAAGTAATGACAAACTTTCGCTAAAATTAATGTCAAAAATAATACCAAAAGATTCACAAAGCTTGTATAATATATCTGAGTCTGGTTTTGAATTGTTTGATGGAAATACAGATATAAATATATTTGATTATTTTGAACAAGAGACATTGATAATATCTAATTCTATAAATGGATTCTATAGAGCCATATCAGATGTATCACTCATAGACTTGGATTTTAACATAAATTACAATATTATTGAAGATATTAACAAAAATACTGATAAATTAGAGCTTATATTTTCTCCTAATATTGATAAAATAGACTTAAAAAGATATAATAATATTATTCTTTATGATTATTTATACAATAAAGGCGAATATTCGTATATATATGAGAATAAAAGAGAAGAAAGTGAAATTATAAAATATTATAATAAAACAGACCTATTATATTTAAAGAATGTAGTTAGTAATATAGTTCCATCAAGAGATGAATTTATAACAATTTATAAACAAGCACTTATAAAAAAAGAAATTGATTTAGATATGGTAAATATAAAGGGAACTTTTAATGTAATTCCATTAAAGTTTTTTACGATATTGAATGTGTTTAGAGAATTAAATTTACTTGACTTTAATTTAAATTATGAAAAAAATTCTGTATTCATAAGAATATTGCCAAAACCACAGAAAAAATTAGATTTAAATGAGAGTTTAATACTCAATAATCTAAAAAAATTAGAAAAACAATACAATAGCAGTTATTAGGAGGCGTTTCCCATGGATTTAAAAAACTTTATAAGGAATATTGATGATTTCCCAAAGCCAGGTATAGATTTTAAAGATGTTACAACTCTATTTAAAGATGGAGAGGCATTTAAATATGCAGTAGATTCTATGGCTGGAGAATTGAAAAGCAAAGGTGTGGATTTAGTAGTAGGGCCAGAAGCAAGAGGATTTTTGATGGGTACACCTGTAGCATATGCATTAGGAGTAGGATTTATTCCAATTAGAAAACCTGGAAAGTTACCTGGAGAAGTTGAGAGTTATGAGTATGGATTAGAGTATGGTACGGATACTTTAGAAATACATAAAGATGCAATTAAAAAAGGTCAAAAAGTGGCAATAGTAGACGATTTATTGGCTACTGGTGGAACTATGGAAGCTGCTGCTAAGCTTGTAGAAAAATTAGGTGGAGAAGTAGTTTCTATGCAATTTTTAATTGAGCTAGAATTCTTAAATGGGAGAGAAAAGTTATCTAACTATGATGTTAATTCTCTTATAAAATACTAGTACTTTTACAATAGTTGGTATAGCACCAACTATTTTCATATATATTAAAATTTTATACAAAATAGGTGGTTATATGCATGATAAAGAATTACAAGAAATAATTGAAAAGATAAAAGTTTATGCACCTAATGCAAATTTTGAAAAGGTTGAAAAAGCCTACAATCTTGCAAAAAAAGCGCATGATGGACAATATAGAAAATCTGGGGAACCATACTTTATTCATCCATTGGCAGTGGCAAATATTTTAATAGAGATGGAATTAGATATTGAAACTATAACAGCAGGTTTGCTTCACGATGTTGTAGAAGATACAGAATATACCTATGAAGACATAACAAAAGAATTTGGGAAAGAAGTAGCGGATTTAGTTGATGGAGTAACAAAACTTGGTCAGATAAAATATCGTTCAAAAGAAGAAACTCAATCTGAAAATTTAAGAAAAATGTTTCTAGCAATGGCAAAAGATATAAGGGTTATACTTATAAAGCTTGCTGATAGATTGCATAATATGAGAACATTAAAATACATGCCTCCAGAAAAAGCGAAGTATAAAGCAAAAGAAACACTAGAGATTTATGGAGGTATAGCCCACAGATTAGGTATATCTAAGATAAAGTGGGAACTAGAAGACAGAGCATTAAGGTTTATGGACCCAGAAGGGTACTATGAATTAGTTGATAGAGTGTCAATGAAGAGAAGTCAAAGAGAAGACTATATACAAGGGATTGTTGAGCTTCTTAAAGATAAGTTTAAAGATTTAAGTATACCATGTGATGTATATGGTAGACCAAAGCATTTTTACAGCATTTATAGAAAAATGCAGAAAAAACACAAGACTTTTGAAGAAATTTTTGATTTAACAGCTGTAAGAATACTAGTAGATAATGTAAAAGACTGTTATGCTGTACTTGGTATAGTTCATACATTATGGAGACCTATTCCAGGTAGATTTAAAGACTATATAGCAATGCCAAAGCCAAATATGTACCAATCATTACACACTACTGTTGTAGGGCCTGATGGAGAGCCTTTAGAGATACAAATAAGGACTCATGAAATGCATAATATAGCAGAAAATGGTATTGCAGCACACTGGAAATATAAAGAAGGTATTTCTGGCAAAGAAGTAAAAGTTGAAGAGAAACTTCAGTGGTTAAGACAAATGATGGAGTGGGAAAAAGATTTAAAAGACCCACAAGAATTTATGGATGCACTTAAAGAAGATGTATTTAATAGTCAGGTTTATGTATTTACTCCACGAGGAGATGTAATTGAATTACCAGCAGAATCAACTCCTATAGATTTTGCCTATAGAGTTCATACAAATGTAGGAAATAAATGTGTTGGAGCAAAAATTGACGGAAGAATAGTACCTATTGATTATAAGCTTCAAAATGGTAATATTGTTGAAGTACTTACATCATCTAATTCTAATGGTCCAAGTCGAGACTGGCTTAACATAGTAAAAACACCAAATGCAAAGAGTAGAATTAGACAATTTTTCAAGAAAGAAAGAAGAGAAGAAAATGTTGACCGTGGGAATACCATATTAGAAAGAGAATTTAAGAAACATGATATACCACAGAAAGACCCTCTTGTTGAAAAATACATGGCACTAGTTGCCAAGAAATTTAATCAGCCAAGTGTTGAAGATTTAGTTGCAACTGTAGGTTATGGTGGTATAATGTCATCTCAAGTTGTATCTAAAGTAAAAGATTTGTATTTAAAAGAAATTAAAAAAGTAAAAAAAGAACAACAGATGCAAGAAGAAGATTTAAATAAACACAATATGAGTGAAACAGAATACAGCAAAAAGAGAAAGAAAAATTCATCACAAGGTATTATAGTAAAAGGACTTGATAATATCTTAGTAAGGTTTGCTAAATGTTGTAATCCACTTCCAGGAGATGAGATTGTGGGGTATATCACTAAAGGTAGAGGTGTAGCTATACACAGAGCGGATTGTCCAAATGCAAATAATAATGGAGATTTCTTCCAAAATAGATTAGTGGAAGTTTCATGGAGTTCAGCAGGTAAAGGCAAGTTTGAAGCTGAGATTCAAATAAAGGCTGCTGACAGAAGAGGAATTGTTAATGAAATAACTCATATTGTTGCAATGGATAAACTTAGCTTAAATGGAATAAATGCAAGAAAAGGAAAAGATAGTATTGTAAGTATAAATCTACTTGTAGAAGTTAATGACACGGAGGAATTGAAAATTCTAATGAAAAAATTAAAAGCAATTCCTGGTGTAGAAAGTATTTATAGAATGACAAATTAGAGTTAAAATAATAGGGAGGAAAATATGAGAGCAGTAGTACAAAGAGTATCTTCATCTAAAGTTACAGTAGATGAAAACATTATAGGTCAAGTAAATAAGGGGTTGCTAGTACTGTTGGGAGTAACTCATGATGATAAATCAAGTGATGTAGACTACATGATTGATAAAATATTAAACCTAAGAATTTTTGAAGATGAAAATGATAAGATGAATTTATCTCTAATGGACATAGGTGGAGAACTTTTAGTAGTATCTCAATTTACTTTATATGGAGACTGTAGAAAAGGAAGAAGACCTGGATTTAGTAACGCAGCTAGACCAGAGCTTGCAAATGATTTGTATGAAGAATTTGTAAAAAAAGCCAAAGATAAAGGTGTAACAGTAGGTACAGGTCAATTTGGAGCTCATATGATGGTAGAATTAACTAATGATGGACCAGTAACAATACTATTAGACTCAAGTAAATCTTTTTAAGGGGGAAAACTTTAATGGTTATAAAAAAATTTGTAGATAGTTATTTTGGAGTAAACACTTATGTATTAGGTGATGAAAAAACTAAAAAATGTGTAGTTATAGACCCAGGAGGAAGTTTAGTAGATACATTAAGCTTTGTAAAAGAAAATGGATTGAATGTTGAATATATAATTCTTACTCATGGACATGGTGACCATATAGGGTATGTTAAAGATATTAAAGAGAAGACTGGTGCTAAGGTAGTTGCACATATTGATGAAAAAGAATTATTAAATGATAAAAATAAAAACTTAAGTTATACAATGAGATGTGGTGCACAAGAATTTGATGCAGATATATATGTAAATGATAAAGATAAGCTTGAACTTGGTGAACTAAAAATGACTTTCTTGCATACTCCAGGTCATACACAAGGGTGTATGTGTATAAGAGTTGAAGATGACATGTTCACAGGAGATACGTTGTTTGCTGGAAGTATTGGTAGAACTGATTTATATAGTGGAGATTTCCACCAAATGGAGAAATCACTTAAAAAATTATGTAAATATGAAGATGCTGTTAGAGTATACCCTGGTCATGGACCAACTAGTACTCTAGGTGTTGAAAAGAAGACAAATCCTTACATGTAATTTTATATTAATATTTAAAAATAGTATCAAATATTTAATAACTGTATCAGTGAGGGGGTTCTTCTAGTGTTTAATAGAAGGAGTTAAGTTGATGTTGGATGTTTTTTTAAAAGGACATGATTATAAGTATGAAGTAGCAGAACTTATAAAATTGTTTACTAGTGAATTTAAATTTAATGACTTTGCTGATTATAGCAATAGTATGGAGTCAAGATACTTAATAAATAGATTGGTTTGTGAAAATGATACTTTACTTTCAATTACTGAGTATTATGAAGGTGGTAACTTAAAGTATGAATCAATGCAAAATATTAAAGATATAAATACTGAGTTTTTAAATGAATTTTGTAATAATAAGACGATTGAAGAGTTTTTAGATAGACTAGATAATGAAGGTAAGAGAAAGATTAGAAAATTATGCAAAGAAAGTATTAAAAAAAGTATGTTTATAGTACTTAAACAAATATTTAATTCTTATGTTCCATGGGGCATTTTGACTGGTATCAGACCAGTCAAAATTGTCCACAATCTGATGGATGAAAAACTAGATGATAATAGTATAAGAACTATTTTAAAAGATAACTATTTTATAATGGATGAGAAAATAGATTTAGCTCTTGAAATAGCTAAAAGAGAACGCTTATTTATGTATCCAATAGATAAAAATAAAATTTCTCTTTATGTAAGTATTCCATTCTGCCCAACTAGATGTGTATACTGTTCATTTCCCTCAAACTCATTAAAGCAATTTGGCCATTTAAAAAGAGAATATGTTTATAAATTGATTGAAGAAATTAAAGGATTTGCCAAGGTTATTGAGGATACTAATAAAGAAATTGAAACTCTATATATCGGTGGTGGAACTCCTACTACATTGGATGAGGAAGAATTGGATTTACTTATAAATGCTCTATTTAGAGAATTGGATTTAAGCAAAATTAAAGAGTTTACGGTAGAAGCAGGTAGACCAGATACTATTACCAAAGAAAAATTAAGTGTATTAAAAAAACACAATGTAAGTAGAATTAGTATAAATCCTCAAACTATGAATGATGAGACTTTGGTTAAAATTGGAAGAGAACATAAAGTTTCTGATTTAGTAGATTGTTTTATTATGGCTCGAAATATGGGATTTGACAATATAAATATGGATATAATTTTAGGACTTATAGATGAAGACTTAGACATGGTAAGAAATACATTAGAGGAAATAAAAAAACTTTCTCCTGAAAGTCTTACAGTTCATACATTAGCTATAAAAAGAGCTTCTAACCTAAATATAAATATGGATAAGTACAAAGAACATTTAACTCAGTATGAAGAAATGATAAAAATGATAGATTTATCAATGAAATATGCTAAGGATATGGGACTTAATCCATATTATATGTACAGACAAAAACATATGCTAGGTAACTTAGAAAATATAGGTTATGCTAAAGAAGGATATGAGTGTATTTACAATATAAAAATTATGGAGGAAAAACAAAGCAACTATGCCTTGGGTGCAGGTGCTATATCAAAATTTGTTTATGTAGATGAAGATAGAATTGAAAGAGTAGAAAATGTAAAGAATGTTGAACAATACATTGATAGAGTAGATGAAATGATAAAAAGGAAGAAAGAAGAGGTATATAAAAATGTTGACTAAAGCTCCCAGAGGAACTAAAGACATAACTCCAAAAGAGGCTTATAAATGGCGTTATGTAGAAAATAAATTTAGAGAAATATGTGCTTTATATGGGTATGAGGAAATGGTAACTCCTATATTTGAACATACAGAACTTTTTAAGAGAAGTGTTGGAGATACTACAGATATAGTTCAAAAAGAAATGTATTCTTTTAAAGATAAAGGGGATAGAGAAATTACTCTAAAGCCAGAGGGTACAGCTGGTGTAGTCAGAGCATTTATAGAGAATAAATTATATGCAGATACTCAACCAACAAAATTATTTTATGTTACACCTTGTTTTAGATACGAAAGACCACAAGCTGGTAGACAGAGACAATTTCATCAATTTGGTATAGAAGCACTTGGAAGTGATACTCCTTCAATGGATGCTGAAATAATAGCACTAGCTGTTCAATTTTTTAATGAAGTTGGATTAAATGATTTGGTAGTGAGTATAAATTCAGTGGGTTGTCCAGTTTGTAGAAAAGAGTACAATGCTTTATTAAAAGAATATCTTGATTCAAAAGCAGATATATTATGTGAGACTTGTAATGAGAGAAGAGAAAAAAATCCAATGAGGGTTATAGACTGTAAAAACCCTACATGTAAAGAAAATATCAAAGATATACCATTTATTGCAGACCATTTGTGTGATGATTGTAAAGCTCACTTTGATAAACTTCAAGAATACTTAAAGGAAATGAATATAAACTTTGTAATTGACAAAACAATAGTTAGAGGATTAGATTACTATAGAAAAACTGCTTTTGAAATTATATCTAATGATATAGGTGCTCAAAGTACTGTATGTGGTGGAGGTAGATATGATGGTCTTGTTGAACAACTAGGGGGTCCAAAAGGTATAAGTGGAATTGGATTTGGACTAGGTATTGAAAGACTTTTACTTACACTTGAAGGCAATGGAATTGAAATAGAAAACCCTCAATCTACAGACATATTTATAGTAACTATAGGTGAAGAAGCAAATACAAGAAGCTTTAAATTGTTGAAAGATTTGAGACAAAATCATATAAGTGCGGATAAAGACCATATAGAAAGAAGTGTAAAAGCACAATTTAAGTATTCAGATAAAATAAATTCAAAATTTACAATAGTAATTGGTGATGACGAGTTAAAAAATGACACTGCAACATTAAAAAATATGAAAACATCAGAGCAAACTACTGTAAAATTAAGTACATTAGTTGAAGAATTAAAGCAAAAGCTGTAAAATAAGAAAGTATGATGTTTTGTGTATTAGATAAATATATAGCATTAAAATTAAATAAAATGGAGGTAGTATCTTGGAAACTTTAAAGGGTTTAAAGAGAACTCACTACTGTGGAGAGTTGAGAGAAAAAAACATAAATGAAGAAGTTGTACTTATGGGATGGGTACAGAAAAAAAGAAACTTAGGAGGACTTGTATTTGTTGATTTAAGAGATACAAGTGGATTATGCCAAATAGTTTTTGACACAGATGTAGATAAAGAAGCTTTTGAAAAAGCTGAAAAATTAGGTGCTGAGTTTGTAATAGCAGTAAAAGGAAAAGTATGTGAAAGACAGTCTAAAAACCCTAACATGCCAACTGGGGATATAGAGATATTTGCAACTGAACTTAGACTTTTAAATAAATCAGAAACTCCACCTATTTATATAAAAGATGATGATGATGTTTCAGAAGCACTAAGACTAAAATATAGATACTTAGACCTTAGAAAGTCATCTATGCAAAGAAATTTAAAATTAAGACACAAAGTAATGAATATTACAAGAAATTACTTATCAAATAATAGATTTTGTGAAATAGAAACACCATTTTTAATTGCTCCAACACCAGAAGGAGCAAGAGATTATCTTGTACCAAGTAGAGTCAATCCAGGGAAATTTTATGCATTACCACAATCACCACAATTATACAAACAATTATTAATGGTAAGTGGAATGGATAGATATTTCCAAATAGTTAAGTGTTTTAGAGATGAAGACCTAAGAGCTGATAGACAACCAGAATTTACACAAATAGACTGTGAAATGTCTTTTGTTGAACAAGAAGATGTTATGAGTATGATTGAAGGTTTGCTTGAAGTTATATTTAAAGAAGTTTTAAATGTAGAATTGACACTTCCACTTCCTAAAATGACTTATGCAGAAGCTATGGCTAGATATGGTTCAGACAAACCAGACACTAGATTTGGTTATGAGCTAACAGATATATCTGATGTTGTTTGTAATTGTGGATTTAAGGTGTTTGCTGATGCTACACAACCAGGAAAAAGTGTGAGAGGTATAAATGTAAAAGGAAAAGCTGACGATTTTACTAGAAAACAAATATCTTCATTAGAAGAACATGCTAAAACATATAGAGCAAAAGGACTTGCTTGGATGAAAGTAGGTCAAGATGGAGTAACTTCTCCGATAGCAAAATTCTTTAGTGAAGAGGAAATGAATGCTATACTTACAAGAATGAATGCAGAAGTAGGAGATTTACTTTTATTTGTAGCTGATAAAAACTCAGTAGTATTTGATGCTTTAGGACAAGTTAGACTTGAAGTGGCAAATAGACTTAATATACTAGATAAGAATGTATATAACTTATTATGGGTAACTGAATTCCCGGTTTTTGAAGAAGATGAAGAAACAGGTAAGTTTGCAGCAATGCATCACCCATTTACATCACCTATGGATGAAGATTTAGATAAACTAGAAGATGGAGATAAATCATCTTTAAGAGCTAAAGCTTATGATATTGTATTAAATGGATATGAAATAGGTGGAGGAAGTGTTAGAATATCAAATTCAGATGTTCAATCAAGAATGTTTAAAGCACTTGGTTTTACAGAAGAAAGAGCTAATGAGAAGTTTGGTTACTTATTAGAAGCATTCAAATATGGAACTCCTCCTCATGCTGGACTAGCTTTTGGGCTTGATAGACTTGTTATGTTGCTTGCAGGAGCGGAAAATATAAGAGAAGTTATTGCATTCCCTAAAAATCAAAATGCTGTTTGTCCTATGACAAATGCTCCTACAGTAGCAGATGATGAGCAATTGGATGAATTAAGTATAAAAGTTGATATAAAAGATAAAGAGTAATATATGAATAAGAAATAATATATAAAAGACTGTCGCACTAAAAAATAGGGCGACGTCTTTTTTTTATACTATCTAATAGTAATAATTGTCAATTAAAAGTACCATTAACTATTGTTTACACAATCCTAAAAAAGAATTCTGTTAGATTAGTAAAAGTCAAACTATTCCTACCTGATACTACAAACAATAAAATATCATATTAGACAAAAAAATCAAAAAATTACCAAATTAAAAATTATTTAAAAATAAATTGACAACGATTTCAAGTTGTTATAATATGTAATAAAGAACTTGTTATATAATGTTATAAAAATACTACATGAGGAGGTGACTAAAATGGATGAAAAAAAGCATAAAAAAGAAATGGACTTAGAGGTAAATTCATTTATTCCTTTGTACCAACAACTATATGACAATATAAAAAAACAAATAGCAGCTGGTATATATAAACCAGGAGATAAACTTCCATCTGAAGTAGACTTATGTAAGGAGTTTAATATAAGTCGTATAACTGTGAGAAATGCGCTTAATGAACTTGTAAAAGAAGATATATTATGTAAAAAGCGTGGAAAAGGAACTTATGTAACTATACCAGAGAGAATAGAAGCAACATGTGCGGGAAATAGTTTCACTAATTCTTGTCATCGTATTAATACAAAACCAAGTACTAAGATAATCTCTATTTTAATAAAAAAAGCTGATAAGCAGGTGGCTGAAGCTTTAAATATTGAACTAGAAGAGAAGATAATATGTATTAAAAGACTTCGATTAATAGATGAAGTACCTGTTATTTTTGAAGTTGATTTCTTTAGAATAGATTACATGTTTTTATTAAAAGAAGAGCTGGAAGATAAGTCTTTAATGGAAGTTATATCCAACAATATAAGTACATTGCCTAATCGTGTGGAAAATATATTTGAAGTAAAACACTCAAACAAAGAATATTCTGACCACCTTAAATGTGCAAGCAATATGCCATTATTAAAAGTAAGACAATTAGTATATACAGAGAATAATGATGTTTTATATTACAATGAACAATTTATAAGAAGTGATAAGTATAAATATGCAGTATCAGCAGAAATATAATTTACACTTAGGAGAGGAATAAATATGAGAAAAATAATATTAGCGTCTCATGGAGACTTTTCAAAAGGGCTTTTAGATTCAGTGAAAATGATAGTAGGAGATTTAGCAAATTGCGTTAATTCATACAGTTTATATACTGGACAAAGCGCTTCAGATTTTGCTTTAGAGTTAGAAAAAACAATAGTAGAAGATAAAGAATGTGAATATATAATTTTATCTGATTTATACGGAGCAAGTGTATGTACTGCTATGTTAAGGTTAACTAAGTTACATAATGTTAAGTTATTTTCAGGAATGAACTTAAATATGGTATTAGAGCTTCTTACAAGATTTTCTGATAAATTAACAACTGAAGATGCAGAACAGTTAGCAAAAGAATCTAGAATGGGAATACAAAATGTAACATTACAAATAAATGAAGAAGAAGAGGTATTTTAGTTTATGGACAATAAGGGAATATTATCAGTTTTTAAAAACAAAAAGCCAATTATAGCAATGATACACTTAAAGGGAGATACTTCAGATGATATTTTTGAAAGAGCTAAAAAAGAAATTAGTATCTTAGAAGAAAATGGTGTAGATGGAATAATGTTAGAAAATTACTACGGCAATTACTATGATTTAGAAAGAATACTTGAATATGTATCAAAATCCAATTTATCAATACCATATGGAGTAAACTGCTTAAACATTGATACTATGGGATTTGAACTAGCAACAAGATATAATGCAAGATATGTACAAGTTGATTCTGTAGTAGGTCATGTTAAACCTAGAGATGAGGCTACTTTAGAAGAATTTTTCAAATTACACCGCTCAAAATGTCAAGCTTATTTAATTGGAGGGGTACGTTTTAAGTACCAACCAGTTTTATCAGAAAATACTGTTGAAGAAGATTTAAAAATAGGGATGACAAGATGTGATGCTATAGCAGTTACAGAAAATGCCACAGGGCAAGAAACATCAATGGAAAAAATAGAATTATTCCGTAAAAATGTAGGAGATTTCCCTTTAGTTATTGCAGCTGGAGTTACATTAGAAAACGCAAAAAAGCAACTTGAAATAGGGGATATGGCAATAATAGGAAGTTACTTCAAAGATAATTACCAAGACTTTGGAGATGTTAGTGCAGAACACGTAAAAACATTTATGGATGAAATAAAAAGAATTAGGGAGGAATTATAATGATTAAATTAGTAAGGGTAGACCACAGACTTATACATGGACAAGTAGCATTTACATGGACAAAGTTTTTAAATACAGATTGCATACTAATAGCAAGTGATGAATTATTAAAGGATGATTTAAGAATGGCAGGGCTTAAAATGGCTAAGCCATCTAATGTCAAACTTGTAATGAAAAGTATAGCAGATTCTATAAAAGCACTTAATTCAGGTGTTACTGATAAATACAATCTTTTGATACTTTGCGAATCTGTAGAAGATGTTTATAGACTATCTAAAGAAGTTAAATCTATTAAATCAATAAACCTTGGTGGAACAAAATCAGATGATAATCGTGAAAATATATCTAAGGCAGTTCATGTATCAAAGGATGATATAAACATGATTAAAGAATTAGATTCAGAAGGTGTAAATGTATTCGTACAATTAGTTCCTGATGATGATGCTACAAATGTAATGAAATTAATATAATTTTTAGGGGGATAAAAATGGAATTTACACAAGTTATTCTAATAACTCTAATTGCATTCTTTGCATATATGCATTGTTTTGTAGGTTCTACAATGCATAATAGACCTATAGTGGTTGCACCGCTTGTTGGTTTAGCACTAGGAGATTTACGTACAGGTATAGTAATAGGGTCAACATTAGAACTAGTATTTATGGGTGCATTCCCAGTTGGAGCAAGTAATCCTCCTGACTTTGTATCTGGTTCTATTATTGCTACGGCATTTGTAATATTAACTGGTCAAGATGTATCCGCAGCAGTTGTACTTGCAGTTCCTATAGCAACTTTAGTATTACTTATAGACAACTTCTTAATGACAGTAGTACTTACATGGGGAGCTCATCTTGCTGACCGTTATGCAGAAGATGGTAACATTGAAGGTGTAGAACGTATACAATTATTATTTGGTATAGGTAATAAATTAATACTAGCAGTAATAGTAGGTATAGGATTCTCATTAGGTGTTCCAGTAATAGAAAAGATACTTTCATTTATACCATCATATGTAATTCATGGTATGGATGTTGCAGCAGGCGTGATACCAGCAATAGGTTTTGCCATGTTAGCTAGAATGATGCTTAATAAGAAAACGATAGCATTCTTATTATTAGGATTTATAATGGTTGCTTATTTAAAAATAACAGTAACAGGAGTTGCATTATTTGGATTAGCAGTAGCTCTAATATATGTTAACTTTGTAGGAGAAAAGGAGGTAGTAGTGGATGACAACGAATTCTAAGAAATTAGAAACAATTTCGCCAGATAGCAAAATAACAAGAAAAGACTTTTGGAAATGTTTTAGAAGATCTCTAACATTAGATTCATCTTGGAACTACGAACGTATGCAAAATATAGCATATGCATATATGATGGCACCAATAATCCGTAGATTATATAAAGATGATAAAGAAAAAAAATCTCAAGCTTTAAAAAGACATCTTGAATTTATGTCAGTTACACCTCATATAAGTACTCTTTTAGTTGGTATATCTGGAGCTATGGAAGAAGAAAATGCAAAGAATGAAGAATTTGATGCAAAGAGTATAAATGCTGTTAAGTCAAGTTTAATGGGACCAGTTTCTGGAATAGGAGATTCATTTTTCTGGGGAACATTAAAGCTTATAGCAGCTGGAGTTGGTATAGCTTTAGCTTCTCAGGGGAATATAATGGGTCCAATTTTATTTCTTCTAATAATAAATGTTCCTCACTTTATTATTCGTTATATATGTCTAGATAAAGGATTTAAGTATGGAACTCAATTTTTTAAAGATGTAAGTGGCTCAAATATAGTCTCAAAAGTTATGGAAGCAGCATCAATGCTAGGGCTTATGGTAATTGGAGGTATGACTGCATCTAATGTAATACTAAAACTTAGTGTTAATGTAGGTAGTGGAGAATGGGCAGAACCTATTCAAACTTACTTAGACCAAATAATGCCATGTATGCTTCCAGCTATGATATTTGGAATTATGTATTGGTTACTAGGAAAAAAAGTCAAGACAACTACGATATTAATTTCAGTTATGGTTATTTGTATAATATTAGCTGCAGTTGGGGTAGTATAAATAAAATTATGAATATGATTTTTGATAATCTTTTCTACAATTGAAACCTATAAAGGGGATGTCGCACTAAAAAATAGGCGACTCCCTTTTTGAATAAAAAATAAATCCAAAAGAATTACTAATTTTATGCCCATAGTGGCAAGCACCTTTTTCTTTTTTATCTATTAAAGTTATCTTTATCTTTGGTCTTTTAACCATAATCTTACACATCCTTCTTTATATTTATATTCACTATAACAAAAATACTATATTTAAAAATTTTATCGTGAATTTGTTTTTAAGTAAATTTTGTTTGAAAAACTATTTTTATAGTAATAATCAGAAAATTTAGACTAAATTTCATTAGTAAAGTTGTAATAAATTCACTAAAAATAAGTTAGAATAGGTGAAATTAGAAGTATTTATAAGCGTTTATAAAAAATATTTGAGAATAAATTATATGTTATAAAATTTTAATAAAAAAAGTATAATTCTAATAAAACTGAAATAAATTTAAAATATGTGTGAATAGTCTAAATTTAAATAATAATTTTAGACCATTTATCTATCTATAACTTAAATTATATCAAATTGATAATAAACTATATATTATACTTTTTTGTAGAGTAGAATTATAATTATAGAAAGAAAAAAAACTATCAAGCATGAAAAAAATGTAGAAAAAAGTAGAAAAGATTCTTTTACAAAGAAAGGGAGGGATAATCTTGCAAGAGAGAGAAGAATTAGTTTTAAATCCAGTTCCAAAAGAGGAAAGAGTTGGATGGTTAGCTCCATTATTTAATATGCTTGGCTCTAATATAGCCATATCAGAATTAATGGTTGGAGGAACCTTAATTTTAGGAATGACTCTTTCCAATATGATTATTACATCAATTATAGGGAACTTAATATTAGTCGCAATTATTATGATACAAGGTTATATTGGTTGCAAAGAAGGGTTAAATACATATGTATTAGCTAAGGGGGCATTTGGAGAGATAGGTGGAAAATATCTTATATCTCTATTGCTTGGAATAACTAGCTTTGGTTGGTTTGGTGTACAAGCAGGAGTTGCTGGATTATCAGTACAAAAAATATTTCCAAGTGTAAACTTAACACTAGTCACAGTTATACTTGGATTATTAATGGTAGTTTTTGCTTTGTATGGTTTTAAGGCAATGGCTAAGTTTAATTACTTAGTTATACCACCACTTATAATATTAATGGCTTGGGGAGTTTTTAAAGCTTTTTCTACTTATGGAGTTGAAGCCATTTACAATTACACTCCTCAGACAACAATGAGCATGGTTGAAGGATTAAATATGGTTGTTGGTCTTATCATAGTCGGTGCGATTATATCACCTGACCAATTAAGATATACAAGAGGAGTAAAAGATATTTGGATAATTGGTTTTTTAGGATTAGGTATTATTTCATTGTTCCAACAAGTTGCAGCAGGTGTAATGTCTATGGGTGCTCCTACTTGGGATATAACAGAAGTATTGGCTAATTTAGGGTTTGGATGGATAGCATTTGTTATTTTAATACTTGCATCTTGGTCAACCAATGTATCAAATGCCTATTCTGGTGGATTGGCACTAAAAACTATTTTTCCAAATGTAAAGAGAAATGTATTAACTTTGGTTGCAGGTCTAATAGGTACAACAATAGCAGCTACTGGTATAATATTCAAATTCCAATCATTCTTATCTTTCTTAGGAATAGCAGTTCCAGCTATAGTAGGAATTATGTGGTGTGAATATTATTTTATACAAGGAAGAACTTATAAACACAGAGAAGGAATAAATTGGATTGCAGTAATAAGTTGGTTGATTGGTTTTGCAGCATCATATTATACTTCAAAAATAAGTTTTTTAATACCACCAATAAATGGAATCGTAGTGAGTATGATTCTTTATTATATACTAATGAAATGTTTTGGAAGTAAAGATAAATAAAGGGGGAATTTGTATGAGTCGCAAAGTGAAAATAGGTATAATTCAACAACATAGTGTACTTGGAGATGTTAAAAAAAATATAGAAAAAGCAGTAGATATGATAGATGATTTAGGAAATCAAGGTGCAGATATTATTTGTCTGCCAGAATTATTTGCTACAGGATATAACTTAGAATATTTAGGCGGAATTAAAACATTAGACCTAATAAGAGAACATAACAAATACATAGAAGAATCAATGTCAGAAGCAGCTAAAAGAAATAATGTATACCTAATATCTCCATATGGAACTTTAGAAAAGGACTCTACACATGTTTTCAACTCAGCTGTTATATTCGATAGACAGGGTAATCTGATGGGGGAATACTGTAAAAATCACCTATGGTCATTGGAAGCAGTATACTTTAAAGCAGGGGAAAAAGTAAATGTATATGATGCAGACTTTGGTAAATTTGGTGTGATGATATGCTATGATGCAGGATTCCCAGAAGTTGCTAGAGAATTGACATTAAAAGGCTCTGAAATAATATTTATACCTTCTGCATGGAGAATACAAGATGAAGATATGTGGGATTTAAACGTATCTCAAAGAGCTTTAGAAAATACTGTCTATACAGTAGGAGTGAACTTAGTAAGTAATGACCCTAATTTGATACTGTTTGGAAAGAGTAAAATATGTAATCCTAGAGGAACTATAATAAATCAATTAGATACATATAGAGAAAAATATATATTAGAAGAGATTGACCTAGATGAAATAGAAAAATATAGGAATGATATTCCCTACTTAAAGGACAGAAAAAATAGTTACAATATATAATTTTACATTATATGTTAAGGTACAATTTCGATAAAAAATAAAAATAGGAGGATATGTCAAACGTTAAAGATAAAGTTATTAACTCTGTTTGATATATCCTCTTTAATAATACCAGCTTTGGTTTAAAGATTTTTGAAATAGTTTATAAGAAAGTCTTTAAATAATAAGACTGCTTTAGATGCATAATTCTCACTAAACCATGAAAGATTTAAATATCTTTTAAATTCAATATCTTTTATATGTAATAGTTTAATTTCAGGGTCTCGAGATAAGCCCCATGATTTTCCACATATAAATCCAACTCCTTGAAGTGATTTTATAAGAGCATAGATTGTATATGGAGAATCGGATTCAAAGGCTATTTTTGGCTTGAAATTAGCTGATTCACATAATATATCTATTATTTCTCTGTAATTTTCACCTTTAGTTATAACGATAAAGTTTTCGTCTGAAACTTCATTTAGATAAACCCCATCCTTTAAGGATAGAGAGTGGTTTATTGAAACTCCTAATAATATTTCCTCACAGGTTAATGTTATATTATTTTCTGAGTTTAATTTTGTAAATGAAGAAGATATATACAAATCAAAATCACTTTTCTTATAAGAAGATGGTAGAGTATGTGAAACATTAAAGGTAATATTAGGATATAGTTTTCTAAAGTTACTCAAAAGTGGTGGTAATACATTAGCAGCTGCTGTAGCTAATATTTTTACTTCACCAGAGTTTTCTAAGGAAATATCTTGTAATTCTTTCTTTGACATTTCTACTAAATCTAAAATACTATCCACCCTTTTTAGAAATAATCTACCGTACTCATTTAGTACAATATATCTTCCTTTTCTATCGAATAACTGAACTCCAAGTTCTTTTTCTAAAGAAGATATGGTTTTACTTAAAGCTGGTTGTGCTATGTTTAGTTTTTGTGATGCTTTTGTTATGTGTTCCATTCTAGCGACAGTTTGAAAATACTTAAGATGCAATAAATCCATAATATAAAATACACCTCTTTTAATATAACTTGAATTATATAAATTTGATAATTAATTATATATTATACATTATAATACAAAGCTTGTATAATAAACTATAATATATCATAAAGTTATTTAAATAGTTACTAATATATTTACATAATCTAACTAATAAAGGAGATATTTAATATGAAGTTAACTAAGGAAATATTAGAATATGCTTTAATAGGAGGTACAATTTTAGGTGGAGGAGGTGGCGGTGCAAAGGAAAGTGGAAGAGATATGGGGGAATATGCCTTACAATATGGGTTTCCAGAGCTAATAAGTATAGATGAATTACATGATGACGCAATTGTTTTAAATGTATCTGCAGTAGGAGCTCCAGCAGCACCACTTAAGTATGCTGATAATGATGATTATATAAACACAGTCAAAATATTTATTGATAAACTAGGATTAGATATACAAGGTATTATTACTAATGAAAATGGAGGGTGTGCAACAATAAATGGATGGCTTCAGTCTTCTGTGCTTAAAATACCACTAATAGATGCACCTTGTAATGGTAGAGCCCATCCAACAGGCCTGATGGGAAGCCTTGGATTACATAGAGATAAAACATATAAGTCTTATCAAGCTGTGTCTGGTGGAAATCCAGAACTTGATAATCATATAGAGGGATTTGTAGAGGGTTCTTTAAATAAGACAGCAGGACTTGTTAGACAGTGTGCTGTAGCAGCAGAAGGACTAGTTGCTGTAGCTAGAAATCCTGTAAAAGCTTCTGTTGTAAAAGAAAATGCTGCTATAGGAGGCATAAGTCATGCAATAGATTTGGGTAAAGAGTTCTACTTAGGTTTAGAAATATCAAAAGATAAAGCAATAAACAACGTTGTCGAATTTTTGAATGGAGAGGTAGTTTCAGAAGGAACAATAGAAACTTTAGAGTTAGAAACTACAGGTGGATTTGATGTAGGTAAATTGATTGTAAATGGTTATGAGGTAACTTTTTGGAATGAATATATGACAATAGATAAAGACAATAATAGAATAGCAACGTTTCCAGATTTAATTATGACTTTTGATAAAAACACAAGTATGCCTGTTACATCAGCAGAAATCAGAGAAGGGCAAGAGATAGTTTTAATAAAAACTTCTAAAGAAAATTTAAAACTTTCAATAACAATGACACAAGAAGAATTATTAAAAGATATAGAAGATATATTAAATAAAAAAATAATTGGAGTTAATTAGGATGTGTAGTAATTTAATTGATTGAAGAATTAAAATTAATTAAATTTAAAGAGCAATACAATACCTATAAAATTATAAATAAAACAAATACTTAGGAAGAAGTTTATAAAAATAAATAAGATATGAAAGATTATAAGAAAAAGTTTATAAGAGCTCAAATAAAATAAGTGAAACAATAGGAAAAAGTTTATAAAGATATAAATAAAAGGAAAAATATTTACACAAAAATTATAAATAAAAGAAATAAAATTGGATGGTGAGCAAATATGATGTTAAAACAAATTTTGGAAGTTTATGATATTATTGATAGCGCAGAAGTAGATGGAGAATGTGTAAAAAAATATTTGGAAAGCTATGGTGGGAAGAATATATTAGTAAAAACTTTAAGTACGGAAAAAGGGTCTACTGATTTAGTAAAGTTTACAATACAAGGTAAAAATGGAAAATCATCAGGAGGAACAGCTAAGACATTAGGTGTCTTAGGAAGACTAGGAGGTATTGGAGCGAGACCAGAAATGATAGGTATGGTTTCTGATGCTGATGGAGCTTTAGTAGCAATAGCAGTAGGAGCAAAATTATTGGACATGCAGAATAAGGGAGATTTTATTGATGGAGATGTAATAGTTTCAACTCACATATGTCCAGATGCACCTACTAAAGAACATAAACCAGTTCCATTTATGGATTCTCCAATTGACATGAGAACTATGAATGAAAACGAAGTTGATTTAAGTTGTGATGCTATATTATCAATAGATACAACTAAAGGTAATAGAGTTATAAATACAAGAGGATTTGCTATATCTCCTACAATAAAAGAAGGATATATTCTAAAAACAAGTAATGATTTATTAGATATAATGCAGACTACTACAGGAAGGCTTCCTTATGTATTTCCTGTGTCAATACAAGATATAACTCCATATGGAAATGGTTTATATCATATAAATAGTATTCTTCAGCCAGCTGTAGCTACAAAAGCACCTGTAGTAGGAGTTGCTATAACAACTGAGACAACAGTTGCTGGATGTGCAACTGGAGCAAGTAATTATTCTGATTTAGAAAGTGCAGGAAGATTTGTTGTTGAAGTAGCAAAATACTATAGCAGTGGAAATTGTGAGTTTTATGATGAGCATGAATGGGATATTCTAATGAATAGATATGGAAGCCTAGATAAGTTTCAAACTTTTGGAGAAGAATAAAGTTGTATTTTATTGATGCTTTAGAATAGATGATATAGGTTAAATTATTGTGATATAATATTTAGAGTAAATAAAAATTGTAGATACAATAATTTTAGGGGGAGTTAATATGAAATTAACAAAATCAATATCATCAGTATTGTGTTTATCTCTAGTTTTAAGTTTATCATCAATATCATATGCAAATGAAATGGGAAGAACGGCAACAGAAAATACTTTAATAGGAAAGGATAGATATCAGACAGCTATTGAAGTAAGTAAAGAAGGTTGGAGTAGTGCAAATGAAGCTATAATAGTTAATAGTGAATCTATTGTAGATGCATTATCTGTTACACCATTTGCTAAATTAAAGAACGCTCCAATACTACTTACAGAAAAAAATAATTTAAATTTGCAAACTAAGAAAGAATTAGAAAGATTAGGTGTTAAAAAAGTTTATATAATTGGACTATCTGGTTCTGTATCAGACAATGTACAAAAACAACTAGAATCTAATAACCTAACAGTTGATAGAATTGGTGGTAGTGACAGACATCAGACAGCTTTGAACATAGCTAAAAAGATAGAAGGTTTAAAAGACATATCAGAAATAGCTGTGATAAATGGATATACAGGTCTTGCAGATGCAGTTAGTATAGCTTCTGTAGCTGCTACTAATGGTATGGTTATACTTCCAGTTTCTGATGCATCTGGAGTGTCTAGTTTTAAGGATTTTATAGCCTCTAAAAATATAAGTAAGTCATACATAATAGGCTCTACTAATGCTGTATCAGATAAAATAAAACAAAGTCTGCCAAATTCAGAAAGAATAGGTGGAGCAGATAGAAATGAAACAAATGGAAAAGTAATAGAAAAATTTTATACATCAAATAATTTAGATAATGTATTTGTAGCTAAAGATGGAATGAAAAAACAAAATCAACTTATAGATGCTCTAGCAGTAGGTGTATTAGCATCAAAAGAAAATTCTCCAGTACTTATAGTAGGAGATAAATTGAGTGCAACTCAAAAGAGTATATTTACAAATAAAAAGGCGGCTGTTATAATTCAAGTTGGTAGTGGTGGAAATGAAAATGCATTTGCAGAGCTAAAAGATTTACAAGAGAGTAGTACTGGTAAGACAGTAATGTATGTAGCTAATACAGATAAAGTAAATGTAAGAAGTGATGCTACAATAGAAGCTTCTGTAGTAGGTTATCTAAATAATGGTGATGAAGTAGAAGTTTTAGAAGTACTAAAAACGGGATGGGTTAAGATAAAATACAATGACGATATTGGATATGTCAGTGGGTCTTATCTAACAAATAATAAACCTAATAATAATAGTGAAAATGTTAAGATAAAATATGTAAAAGAAAAAGATGGTCTAAATGTTAGAAAAGGACCAAGTACGGAAGATGAAAAAATAGGACAACTTCCATATGGAAGTAAGGTAGAAACTGTAGAAATGTTTGCTACTGGATGGGTAAAAATAAAATATAATGGTGGATATGGTTATGTAAGTAATGATTACCTATCTGATACACCAGTTATCTAAACTTATAGATAATAAATAATAAAGAGACTGTCTTAATATTAATGGCAGTCTCTTTATTATTATGAAATGTTGATTTTAATAATGATTTCTATTTTGATAACTTAATTCTAGGAGTTATTATTGTAGATATTATTAACATACAAATACTTAAAATCCAATGTTTAATGCCAAAATTGAATATCAATAGATTTATCCCTGCAATTGTAAATAAACAGTATTTAATTAGGATTAAAATTGTATTTATTGAAATCCCCTTTATCGATATTATTTTAAAACTGAGAATGGTCATTCGAAGCCCTATAAATGCCAATAATACACCTATAATATCTTGGATTAAGTAATAGTATTTAAAATGCATATTTTAATCAACTCTTCTCTGCATAGTAGTAGATATTTCTAAATCTTCTATTTCATCATCTGTATATGTAAGCATGGTAAAACCTGTGACACCATAAATAAATGAAATTATAGGCGTAATCCAACTTAGAAAACAATATGGAATAAATTCAAGTGGACTTACACCAAGAGTTTGGGCACAGAAAACAGCATTTGAATTCCATGGTATTAATGGACCGCCAAGGGTTGCTGTATCTTCTATAATTCTAGATAAATTTTGTGGTTTTAGCCTAAATTCCTTATATATTGGGGACATTAAAGTTCCAACAAATACCGATGTGAACATCATGGATGAACTAAATGCATTTGCAAAGTAGCTTACTATGAAAGTAGAGCCAACTAACTTAGTTCTTGATTTTCCTATTTTATTTATCATTGGTTGAAGTAATACTTCTAAGAATCCAGTTTTTTGGAGAATTCCAGCAATAACGAAAACTACAAAGACTAGTAAAACGGTTTCAGCCATACTCATTATTCCACCACGATTTAATAATTTATCAGCATAAACAAATCCTGTGTCTATAGTAAATCCTGATAACATATAATTTAAGACATCACCTATTTTTTCTCCTTCTTGAATTACAGCTATAATAAGCCCCATAATAGCTGAACTTAATATAGATATAATAGGAGGCTTTTGTAACAATAAAAGTAATAATAAGAATAGTATTGGAATCATTGCTACTAAACCAATATGAAAGTTTGAATTTAATACATCTTTGATTTGATTTATTTGAACATAGTCAATAGTATTATTTGAATACTTAAGCCCAATTACAGTGTACAAAACGATACATATTATATATGCAGGTCCTGTTGTGTAAACCATGTGTTTCATATGAGTAATTACATCTGTTTTACAAACCGCAGCAGCTAGATTTGTAGAGTCGGATAGAGGAGACATTTTATCTCCAAAAAAAGCACCGGATATGACTGCACCAGCTGTTAAGCCAAGGGGAATACCCATACTAGTACCAATACTCATCATTGCTATACCAGACGTTCCAAGTGTTCCCCAAGATGTACCAGTAGCAACAGAAGTAAGTGAACAGACTATTAATGTTGTAAGTAAAAAATACTTAGGTGTTATTATTGTCAGACCACTATATACTACTGTTGGGATTGTACCAGCAGCTATCCAAGCAGCTATTAGTACCCCAACAGAAAGTATAATTAAATTTGATTGAAAGGCATCTTTACCAACTTCAAATCCAAAAGCTTCTATTTCTTCATTAGTATAACCAAGTCTCATAGCTGCTGGAACTACTATAAGCCATGAAAGTAAAAACATTGTAGTTATAGAAGCTTTAAATAGAACTATACCAACCGATGTTAAAGCTATTATCGCAAGCATTACTAATAACGAATATCTAAATGAAGGTCTTTTTCTTTCTGTACCTATTTTCATAGCGCAAATTCTCCTTAAATGTTTTTAGTTAATTGCATTTTTTATTCTTATAAGAGCTTCTTCAACCATGCTTCTTGGACAAGCTAAGTTTATTCTTTGATATCCGCTTCCTCCAATACCAAAACTACTTCCTTGATTTAAGGCAACTTTACCTTTTTTTACTAATAGATTTTCTAATTCTTCATCACTTAATCCAAGTTGGCTAAAATCTACCCATAATAAATAAGTACCTTCTGGTTTTCTGACTTTAAGTTTTGGCATATTTTCATTTATATATTTTATAGCAAAATCTATATTAGATTCTAAGTACTCTAAGAATGACTCTAGCCAAGGCTCACCATTGTTATATGAAGCTTCTGTTGCAACTAAACTAAAACAGTTATTTCTCTTTATATCAATTCTAGTAAATGCATTATCTAACAATTTATAATCTTTTTCATCAGGTAGTACAACATATGAAGATTGAAGACCTGCTATATTAAAAGTTTTAGTTGGTGCCATACAAGTAATTGTATTTTTTTCAAAATCTTTAGATATAGATGCCATAGGTATATGTTTATGATTTTTAAATATAATATCACTGTGTATTTCATCTGATATAACCTTTACACCGTATTTAAGGCAAATATCTCCTAGTTTCTTTAATTCATCCTTTGTCCATACTCTTCCAACTGGATTGTGAGGATTGCAAAGTATAAACAATTTTACATCTTTGATTTTACTTTCAATGTCTTCATAGTCCATTATATAGTTTCCATTTTCTAATTTTTGTAGTGGGCTTATAACTAGTTCTCTATTATTATTTTTTACAACACTATTAAAAGGGCTGTAAACTGGTTCCTGTATCATTATTTTATCGTTTTCTTTTGTAAGCTCATTTATTAAAAGGCTTATTGCTGGGATAACACCTGGGCTATAAACTAACCATTCACTTTTTATCTTCCAATTATGTCTTTTATCCAACCAATTCACTATAGATTCATTGTAAGAATCTGGTCTTGTTGTATAACCGTAAATCTCTTGTTCTAGCCTATGTCTTAAGGCATCAATTATACACGGAGCAGCTTTAAAATCCATATCAGCTACCCACATAGGAAGTAAATCATTAGTACCATATTTTTTATCCATCTCTGACCATTTAGCTGAAAAATTATTACCTCTATCAATAATTTCATTAAAATTGTAATTCATTATAAATACCTCCAGTAATTTTTAAATTTATACTTATAGTATTTAGCAAGCAATATGCCAAAATAGATATTAAAAATATTTAATTAAAAATTAATTCGTGATATTAAGTAATACCAGAGGTTGGAAGATATGAAATTATTAAATTTATTTAATTTTATTTGGAAAAGGTTATTTTAAAAAATTGTTAAATTTATTAAAATATAATTAAATAGGTTTAAATGGTTGAACTGTTTTAATTATTAAACCCATTTATTTTTTTTAGAAACTCGATTCCTTTAAGGGTTATAACTGAACCACCACGACCAACAAGTATATTTACAAATCCAAATTCTTGTAATTCCAAAAGTATATTTCTAATTTGTTGTTCTGTCAAAAATCTATTTTCGTTTAAAGCTATTTTGTATAAGCTTTTTCTACCAATTCGTTCTTTTAAATCGTAAGCTTTATTTAAATTATCCAATATAAAGATATATTCATCTAATGGTCTTTTAAAATTATAGTCATGTTTGATGAAGTTTTTGTCTTTATTAATATTAAATTGGTATTTAGATATTTTTTCTGTTACTTTATTACAAACAGTTTTGCTATAATTTTCATCTATAGTATCTAATATATATTCAGGTAAGTCACATATTTCTATAACATCTTTTCCTAGATAACAGAAATATTCTCCTAAGTTTCTTAATTCTCTTACATTTCCTTCCCATTTATATATTTTGAAGATTTCCTTAACTTCGTCACTTAGATTAAAATTGCATGGTATATCATACGTTAGTGATTCGAAGATTTCAAATATATCAGCAGGTCTTTCTCTAAGAGGATGTATTTTAAGAGGAAGAACATTTAACCTAAAATACAAATCTCTTCTAAATTTACCTTTAGATACAAGTTCTTTTAAATTTCTATTAGTAGCAGCAATTATTCTTACATCAATGTCAATAACATTATTTGAACTAATACGCCTTACTTGTTTTTCCTGTATAACTCTGAGCAATTTAGATTGAGAATTTAAATCCATCTCACCAATTTCATCTAAGAATATAGTTCCATTGTTTGCTAATTCAAATAAACCCATTTTTCCGCCCTTTTTAGCTCCAGTAAAGGCACCTTCATCATAACCAAATAATTCACTTTGCAATAAACTTTCTTGAAAAGTGCTGCAATTTACTGCTACAAAAGGTCCACAATTTCTTTTAGAAGCACTGTGAATAGATTGTGCAAATAATTCTTTACCAGTACCACTTTCGCCAATTATTAAGATTGATGAGTTTGATTGAGCCATTTTATTGGCAATTTTTTTAGTATTAATAGTTTGTATACTAGAACCTAATATGTCATCAAAAGTATACTTACTGATATTACCAGAGTTTACTAGTTGTGCTCTTAGCTTAGCTTGTTTTTTTTCTAATTGAGAAAACTTAGTCATCTTTAATATAAAACCATCAAATACATTCAATTGTATATGTTTAATCTCTAAATTTATGTCAATATGATTTATCTTAATTAATTTCTCATAAAATAGAGTTTTATTGTTTAATATGTTTTGAAAGTTAATATCTTTTATACATTCACCAATAAATACATCAATCATTTCATTTGCATTTATAGATAAAATTTTTCTAGCGATATGATTGTAAAATTGTATAATTCCATCATTATTTGTGCATATAATTCCATCATCAATTATAGATAACAACAAATCAAATTGCCTTTCAAATTTATTTGCATCTAACAATAATTCGCCTGTACTATAGCTTGTAGGAATTATTTTTTCTACATATTTTTTTATTAAGTCATCTTTTATTAGATGTTTTAACTTAGTTTTTGTGGCAATTTCAACAATACAACTTAAATCTATTATTCTATATTTTAAGTCTATAACTTCACAATTTTTAAAATTAGGCAAGATTTTTTCTCCAGGAGTTAGAATTATGGCATCTGTAGGAGTAAATTCTATTTCTGGATAACAGGGTAAGATATTGATATTATCTATTCCTAGTCTATGTATTAAAGAGATTGTCTCTATAGACATATCCTTGCTTAGATTATATACATAAATAGTTTTATTTTTTTCTAATTTAGATATCATATCTATACTATTCTTTTCAAATGTCAACTTAGGAACGATAATTTGAGCATCATGATGAGATAATTTTGCTATTTCATCATATTTTAAATAAGCAGATAAAAGGATTAGTTTTTCTTTAAAAAATTTTAGATTTCCCTCTTCAAATGAGTATAAGTTTATTTTTATATTGTTACCTAGAAATTGTCTTATTTGGTCTTCGTAAATTTTTCCAGCATCTTTTTTTAAGCTTACAATAGCTAATTCTATTTGTTTCATTTTAACCTCTCATACAAATTTGACTTATTTTAGATTATATAACAATTAAACTAAATATAAATAATTTTGTCTAACTATTATTATAAATTAAGTAGTAATATAAAAGAAATAGCTAAAATGAGTCCTTTTATTTTTGTTTTTTGTATCTATTTGGTATAATAGTATTGAAACGATAATAATTTAGATAAAATTTCTTAAGAGGAATACTATGAGGAGAACATAAAATGAAAAAATGTCTTTACTGTAACAGGGATATAAAGTCACCAAATAATAAATTGGCTATAAAATACGATGACAATACTGATATATATCCATGTCGTACAGAATGTAAGGAAAAAATTGAAGAATATATAATAAAAAAACCTACGTATAAGTTTATAAATATATTAGAGGTTCTTTTAGGTGTAGGTGGAATATTTTGCTTTTTGAGCAAATGGACTATTGCAGCCCAAATTGTACTTGGAATTGACGCATTAGTTATATTTTTATTTCCATTAGCAGGGTTTAAAATGAATGGTAAATTAAGTATGGAGCAAACTAAGCATCAGAGCAGGTCTATAGCAATATCAATTTTAGCATTTATAATAGTAATAACTGTATTATATTTTAAGCAAATTGGTAAGTAAATCATAATTGTATAGAACATCATAAGAGTATGAGGTGAATTTATGGAAGAAAGAAAATTAGCACCAAACAATGAGCGAGAAGCTCTTATAAAAAGATTAAAAAGAATAGAAGGTCAAGTTAAAGGAATACAAAAGATGGTAGAAGAGGAGCGTTATTGTGTTGATATATTAGTTCAAATATCCGCTATAAGGTCTGCTATAAATAGAGTAGGCACAATTATTTTGGAAAATCATATAAAAGGATGTGTAGCAGAAAGTATCAAACATGATGATAGTGAAAAAACTGAAGAGATGATAAAAGAACTTATGGATACCATAAATAAATTTACAAAATAAGGGGGCGGTTAGGTATGAATCAACAAGGATTTATTATGGAGATTGTTGATGATAGAACTGCAAAATTAAAAATGCAAAGACACTCAGCTTGTGCTGCTTGTGGAAAATGTGCTACTGCTGACTCATCAGAGTCAAAAGAGATACTAGTAGAGGTAGACAATACAATTGGTGCGAAGGTTGGTGACCATGTAGAAGTGAGTATGGATAACATGAATGTATTAAAAGCAGCTGCGATGGCTTATATAATACCTCTTGTAGCGCTTCTTGTTGGAACAATAGGAACATACTATATATTGGAAGCAATTGGCATGACCTCTGGGGTTGAAGCTATAAGTGGATTAGTTGGGATTTGTCTTACAGTAATTTGTTATTTGTATTTAAAGAAAAATGATAAAAAATTTAGAGATAGTAGAGAATTTATACCAGTAATCACAAGAATATTAATTGACCTTTAAAATGATTACAATTTAAAAATAGCAATGTACTCTTATAAATGCTTAATGTATATTTATAGGATTTAGGTACATTGCTATTTTTATATTTTTATTTTGATTTTCTTTGAGGAATAAAATTCTTTCGTATTTTCAAAAGGTTTAATGTTCTTACAAAAGAAGTTACAACCAATACACCAAGCGATATTGCAGCGCTTAAAAATAGTGCATCAGTACCTTTTGACATCGCTAAATCATAATTTTTTTGAATTAAAGATAACATTGTATTGTATAATCCAATTCCTGGTATCAGAGGAAGAATCCCTGGAATTACAAATACAATAGCTGGTTGCTTTAGTTTTCTAGCCAATATCTCACTACACGCTGAAACCAAAGCAGCAGCTATAAAACCCGCAAAAATTGAGTTCGTAGTGAAATTAAATAAATATACATACACAATCCAACCAACTCCACCAGTTATTCCAGCTGGAAGAAGTAGATAAAGTGGTGCATTAAAAAAGACAGCAAATCCAGCAGTTGCAATGCCTGAAAATAAAAAATGTAAAATCATCGACATATCAGTCATTAGAAAGAACCTCCAATTCTATACCATGTATCAAGGACAAAACCGACTCCAGAAGCAATTGCAATAATAATCATAGCAGCATCGAAAGCACGAGAAATTCCTGATATTAAATTACCTGATATTAAATCTCTGATGGCTTTTATAAAAGCAACTCCTGGGAGTAGTGGCATTATTGCTCCAACTATGAGCATTTTAGGGTCACTCAAAATACCTATTTCAACTAGTAAAACTCCTGAAAGTGCTATTAAAAAAGAAGATACTAAACATGAAAATGCAGATATTGCACTTATCTTCATGGTTTTATCATAAGTAATTGCAGCAAATATTGCTATTATAAATGTAAGAATAAAATTTAATATATAATTCCCTCCAAGCAAGCAAGCAAAGCAAGCAGATGCAATTCCTGTACAAGAGTAAAACAACCATAAAGGATAAGGTTTTACCTCTTGTATTTCATAAAGACGTGCAATAGCAGTATCAATATCATACTCTTTATCATTTACAAATTCTCGAGAAAAACTGTTTAATAAGGAAATCTTATTTAAGTTTATACCTCTTGATTGAATAGTTTTCATAAACGAAAAACCGTCAAATTTTTCATCTGAAATAATTATTACTGTAGGAGTTGTAAAAATATTTACATGATAAAATCCTCTTGACCTGCAGATTCTAAGGACACTGTCTTCAACCCTAGATGTTTCAGCTCCATTTTTTATCATAAGTTCCCCTACAAATAGAGCTAATTTTAGAATATTTTTTTTATATTCAAGTTCCTCATTTTGATTCATAAATACACCTCCAAATTAAAAAACATAATATTGAAATTATATCAAATTTTTAAGTAATATTCCTTATATATATATAAATTATATTATCTTTTTTTTATTTAAAAATAGTCACATTTAAATTATATCCAATTAAAAGAATTAGACAATATTATTTATTATATTTTAACTTAAAATACAGAAAGTAAACATGTAAAAGTAGTAAAACACTTGACTATTAATTTATAAAAGACTATAATAATAAATTATCATATTGATAAAAATGAAAATTATGAAATGTCTGTAAAAGTAAAATTTAAATAATAACTAGGAGGAGTAATATGTTTGAGAACTTGAAAAAAGCGGACCCTGAGATTTATGAAAGTATGAAAAGAGAGTTAAAAAGACAACAAAGGAATATTGAGTTGATAGCATCTGAAAATATAGTATCAGTTCCAGTAATGGAAACTATGGGAAGTCATCTTACTAATAAGTATGCAGAAGGTTACTCAGGCAAAAGATATTATGGTGGATGTGAGTACATAGATGAAGTTGAAACTCTTGCAATAGATAGAATTAAAAAGATATTTGGAGCAGAACATGCTAATGTTCAACCTCATTCTGGAGCAAATGCAAATATTGGTGTATATTTTGCTATGCTAAAACCAGGTGATGTTGTTATGGGAATGAACTTATCTCAAGGTGGGCATTTAACTCATGGTGCTCCAGTTAATATTTCTGGTCAATATTATAAATTTTATGAATATGGAATAAATAGAGATAGTGGACTTATAGATTTTGATGATGTTAGAAAAATAGCACACGAAGTAAAACCTAAAATGATAGTTGCGGGAGCAAGTGCATATCCTAGAGAGATAGATTTTAAAAAATTTAGAGAAATAGCTGATGAGGTTGGAGCATTACTTATGGTAGATATGGCTCATATAGCAGGTCTTGTAGCTGCTGGTCTTCATCAAAATCCATGTGAAGTAGCTGATTTTGTTACAACAACAACTCATAAAACTTTAAGAGGGCCTCGTGGAGGAGTTATCCTTTGTAAAGAAAAATATGCTAAAGCTATAGACAAAGCAATATTCCCTGGAATTCAAGGGGGACCTCTTGAGCATATAATTGCATCTAAAGCAGTATGTTTTAAAGAAGCTTTAAGTGATGAATTTAAAACATACCAACAACAGGTTGCTAAAAATGCAAAAGCTTTAGCTGAAGAACTTATTAAGAGAGATTTTAAATTGATTTCTGGAGGAACAGATAATCACTTAATATTATTAGATTTAACTAATAAAAATATAACTGGTAAAGCAGCAGAAAAAAGATTAGATGACGCTTATATAACTGCTAATAAAAACACAATACCATTTGATCCAAATGGAGCACTTGTTACAAGTGGAATAAGACTTGGTACTCCAGCTGTAACTACTAGAGGCATGAAAGAGGAAGATATGGCAATAATTGCCGAGGCTATAGACCTATGTTTAACTTATGATGAAGAATCTAAAGCAAGAACACTGGTTGTTGGTTTAACTGAAAAGTATCCTCTATATGAAGAATATAATATTATGGATTAATTAAAAGTATAATTAAATAAGAGATATTTAAATAATTACGATAATAGTATTTATATTTAAATATATATAAAGATAAAACCCAATTAATTAGGAGATAGCTTCCAATATTAATTGGGTTTTGTATTTTTTAATTAAAACTTTAAGATTTCTTAAGAATTATACTAGGTTTTTCTAAAGATTTAAAGTTTATACTTATAAATATAGTAATTAAAGGTATTTAAAGGCTCTAATGAGGAGGGAATCTTATGAAAGTATTAATTCTTACAGGAAAATTTGGTATGGGTCATTACTCAGCATCAAACTCTTTAAGTGAAGATATAAAAACAAAATTTAATAATTCTGAAATAATAATTAAAGATATATTTGAATATATTATGCCTAACTACTCAGATAAAATGTATAAAACTTTTTCTATTCTTGTAAATCGGGGAAGCAGTCTTTATAATTTATTTTACAAGTGTACTGAAAATGGAAAAAAGGATATAAAATTTACCTTTTCAGATTATTTCTTAACTAAATTAGACAAGTTACTTAATGAAATACAACCAACAGTAGTTATTTCAACTTTTCCATTTTGTTCTCAAGTAGTATCAAGATATAAAGAAAAGTATAACTCAAATCTTCCTTTGATAACATGTATAACAGATATAAGTAGCCATTCAGAATGGATTAGTAAAAATACAGATTGTTACTTAGTAGCTAGTGAATCTACTAAAGAAGAACTTATTTTAAAAGGAATAGATGAAGATAAAATAAAAGTTAATGGAATACCTGTAAAAAAAGAATTTAAAAAAATAGAACATATAAATCATTTAGATAAAAAAAACATCCTTATAATGGGTGGAGGATTAGGTTTATTACCTAAGTCAGAACAATTTTATAAAGAGCTAAATAGTTTAGAAGGAGTAAAAACTACTGTAATAACTGGCAATAATAAAAAAATGTACTATAAATTGTACAATAGATATGAAAATATTGAGGTTGTAGGCTATACTAACGAAGTATACAAATATATGGAAAATGCTGACCTTATTATTTCTAAACCAGGTGGAATAACATTATTTGAAACAATTTATTCAGAGCTTCCAATATTAGCATTCAATCCATTTTTGCAACAAGAGATAAATAATGCTGATTTTATATTAAATAATGGAATTGGAAAAATACTTGATAAAAATAAAAAATACTATGTAGATGAGATAAAAGACTTAATCTATGATGATGTTAAACTTAAAGAAATGAGTTTGAATATGAAAAAACTTAAAAAACAATTTGATAATAATACATTAGAAAATATTTTATTTTCATTTGATGGACAAGGAGTGTGTAGAGAATGTATGTAGTAGGTTTAATTATAGTTGTTGCTTTGATTTTTTTAATCCATTCAATTATACCTACATATTATAATAAATTATTAAATAAAGATGTATTGAAAAATATGACTGAGAAGAATGAAATTGCTCTTACATTTGATGATGGACCAGACAAAAGGTATACAGAAAAATTGTTGGATGTACTAAAAGAAAATGATATAAAGGCCATGTTTTTCGTAGTGGCAAAGAATGCTGAAAAAGAGCCTGAAATTATAAAAAGAATGTTAAGAGAAAATCACATAGTTGGCTTACATTCACTAGAACATAAGAATGCATGGCTTTATAGTTATAATTATGCTAAAAAAGATTTTATTGAAAGTACAGATATAATGAAAAATTTAGGTGTAGACGTAAACTACTATCGTCCACCATGGGGGCATACTAATATATTTTCAAATCAATTTGTTAAAAAATATAATTTAAAAATGACCTTATGGGATGTAATGGCAGAAGATTGGAGTAAAGATAGCACAGTAGAGATTATAGTAAATAAATTAATAGATAGAACAAAAGAAAATTCTATAATTTGTTTGCATGATGCAGGAGAAAACTCAGGAGGGGCAGTTGGAGCACCTGAACGTACTATTGAAGCATTAAAGATAGCTATTCCAAAACTTAAAGCCAGTGGTTTCAAATTTGTAACACCAGAAAGGATGTAGTTATGATAAGTAAAACTGAAAAGAGAAATAAATCCTTAGGTAGTGTAGCCTTCTTAGTTTTACTAATGGGCATAACTGGATACTTTGTTTTTAGAGGTCAATCAATTGAATCGTTAATAAAATCATTAAAAGGTGCAAGTCCTGTGTTTATATTAATTGGATTTGCAATGATGTTTATATATGTTGCTTGCGAAGGTATAAATATATATTTAGGTATGAAGGCTTTAAATCAAAAAACTACTTTTTTAAAATGTATGGGATATGCGTTTGTTGGATTTTATTTTAGCTCAATTACACCTTCAGCATCTGGAGGTCAACCAGCACAAGTTTATTACATGAAGAAGGATGATATAAACATATCTTACTCTTCACTTATATTATTAGTTATTGTTGTCATTCACCAAGTTGTTGTATTGGCATATAGCGGAATAATGTTCATTATGGAACGTGAATTTATACTAAACAATGTAAGAGGGATGAATATTTTATTGATATATGGTGTAATAACGAATGTTGCTCTTGTTGTTGGAGTAATTGCAGTTATATTTTCAAAAAAATTAGTAAATAACTTCATAATATCCATAACAAATTTATTAGGAAAACTAAGAATAATAAAAGATGTTGAAGGTTCACGAAAAGTGATAACTTCTCAAATTGAAGAATATATTAAAGGTGCTCAATATATAAAACAAAATCCAAAGTTAGTAATTAAGATTTTACTTATAACTATTGTGCAAATAACAGCTATGTTTTTAGTACCATTCTTTGTATACAAAGCTTTCCATCTATCAACATATACTGTGTTTGAAATATTAGCAATACAATCATTACTTAATATTGCTGTTTCATCTTTACCATTACCAGGAGCTGTTGGAGCATCTGAAAATAGTTTTATGATATTATTTAAGATATTTTTCCCAGGTCATTTACTAGTTCCAGCGATGTTACTTAGCAGAGGAATAAGTTTTTATGCATTCGTTGCTATAAGTGGTTTAGTATGTATTGTAGCACATGTTAAGTCTTCTGAAAAAGTTAAGTCAGTAAAAGAAGTTATTTATGTAAGATAGTATTGTATAGTTTATTTTTTATATAAGTGATATGTGTATACGTTTTGATTAAACTTTAAGAGCGCTTACAATAGTAGAAAGTATTAAAACGTATGACATTGCTAAGCTTTTACTAATAAAGTATAATATTTTATATAGTTTTAAATATTTAAGAAATATAGTAAAAAGGAGCTTAGCGATGATAAAAGAGATTCCAAAAAAAATTTTAGTAGCTGATGATAATCCAGAAATTAGGGAAATTGTAGAAATACTTTTGACTGGCGAAGGTTATGAAGTTGTTATGGCGACGAACGGAGAAGAGGCCGTAAATTTAGTAGACAGTACAATTGATTTGATTATTTTGGATGTTGTTATGCCAGTAAAGACAGGGTTTGTTGCATGTAATGAGATTAGAGAAAAAACAACAGCTCCAATATTATTTCTAACTGCGAAAACTCAAGATTCCGACAAGGTTATTGGGTTTTCAGCAGGAGGAGATGACTATTTATCAAAGCCTTTTTCATATTCTGAGTTAATTTCAAGAGTTAAGTCACTACTTAGACGTTATTATATATATCAGGGGAAGGAAAAGAATAAGGAGCCAAATATATTGCAAACAAAAGGTTTATGTGTAAATTTGGATACTCAAGATGTCATATTGGATGGAGAAACTATATTTTTGACAACTATAGAATATAGCATATTAGTTCTTATGCTAAAAAATAGAAAAAAAGTTTTCTCGTCTGAAAATATATATGAAAGTATTTGGAATGAGCAATATTTTTATACAGCAAATAATACTATAATGGTACATATTAGAAATTTAAGAAAAAAACTAGAGAAAGATCAGAAAAATCCACAATATGTAAAAACTGCATGGGGAAAGGGGTACTATATTGATTAGCAAAATTAAGCCATCAAAGTTGGGTGTCATACTATTGGTATATGTAGTAATCTCAGCTGGGGTGGCTTTTATTTTAAATATACCATTTTATTCTGCTGTTGAGTCAATAGTAAAGGATGTATCAGAAGGTAAAACATATTTTAAAAGAGAAGCAGACCAGTTAATGGACGATTTTCAAATCTATGTGAATGATAAAAATATAAGTTCAAATGATGTAGAAGATATATCAAATTGGAATAATGACAATTGGTTTGTATCTATGAAAGTATATGAAGGAGATAAGATTTTTTATGATACATTGTACTACCCAAATGAGTTACCTGATAAGAGTGAAGAAAATGAATTTTATAGTAGCTCTATGGCTAGACATTATGAGATACAATTTTCTGATATTAAAGCTAGTGTAGTTATAGTAGCACTGTTTAGATTTCGATTTCAAAACTTTATAGATGCTGTTTCTATCACATTTATGGCAATTACATTTATTGTAACATTTTTATTGTTGTTGAGTAGAAAGATTAAATATCTAAGAAAAATAGAGATGGGTATAAAGATAGTAGAAAGTGGTAGTTTAAAGTATAGAATTCCTGTTAAGGGGAACGATGAATTATCATCACTTGCATCTAGTATTAATGAGATGAGTCAAGCACTTGATAATCAGCTTATAAAAGAAAGAGAAATGAAGAATAAAAATAAAGATATAGTAACTTCTATATCACATGATGTCAGAACTCCATTGACATCAGTAATTTGCTATTTGGATTTAATTAAAGATCATAAGTATAATAGCCCTGAGCAATTGGAGCAATATATAAAAAATGTAAGATTAAAGGCATATCAGATAAAAGATTTGACAGATGACCTTTTTACACATTTTGTTAATTCGGAAGAAGAAGTGTCTAAAAAGTATGAAAAGATTAATGCAAATGAATTTATATTTCAACTGCTTTTAGATAGTTCATATACATTGGAAGAAAAGGGGTTTCATATAAAAATAGAGAATGAACTTTATAACCAATATCATATTTATGTAGATGTAACACAATTTAGAAGAATATTTGATAATTTATGTTCTAACATAATAAAGTATGCAAGAAGGGATAGACCAATAGTATTTTTAATTAAAGTTGAAGATGGTAAGTTGCTAATTATACAAAAAAACAAAGTTAGTAACATTCATAAAAATGTAGAAAGTTTTGGAATTGGCTTAAAAAACTGTGAAAAGATAATTGCATATCACAATGGAAGTATAAATGTAAACTCAGGTGACAAAGAGTTTTCTATTGAAATATCTATTCCAGTAAATGAATCATAAATGTCTCAATTAAGTACTGCTAAGTACTGCATATGTTAATTGTTATGTACCTATGACCAAGTAACAAGTTTACTTGTAAGACCATATAATATTATTATCTTAAAAAAAGGGGACATAATAATATGGTTTTAACAGGAGCGCATTATATTTACATTGTATTTATGGTAATTATCTTAATTACTATGCTTATGAAAAAAGATACTATAGTACCATGTATATTAGGTGTTTTCTTCATGGGGTTATTCTTTGAAAAAAATATCTTTGGAGCTATAACAGCAGTGTTTAACTCGTTTATTATATCTTTAAATGAGTTGGGACCGATTATTTTAATTATAGCAATTATGGTAGCTTTATCTAAAGCTCTAGAAGCGAATAATGCCATACAGTATATGGTAAGACCATTTTCCAAAGTTATAAGAAATTCTAACACAGCATTTTTTGTAACTGGATTTGTAATGTTGATTCTTTCTTGGTTTTTCTGGCCAACTCCAGCTGTTGCCTTAGTTGGGGCTGTATTTTTACCTGTTGCTATTAGAGCTGGATTACCAGCGATTGGTGTTGCAGTAGCATTAAACTTATTTGGTCATGGTCTTGCCTTATCTACAGACTTTGTTATTCAGGGAGCTCCAAGTATAACAGCTGGTGCAGCAGGAGTAGCAGTATCATATGTCATAAATGATGGTATGATTTTATTTTGGGTAATGGGAATTGTAACGATATCGATGGCATTTTATACATTAAAAAGGGATATCAATAAAGGAATGTTTAGAGAAGAGCTTAAAGATTTTGAAAGTGAAGAAGTAAAAGAATTTAATGGAAAATCTAAGATAGCAACTATTTTAGTAGCTTTAGGATTTCTTGCTGATATAATTGCTATGTATATGTTTGACCTAAAAGGAGGAGATGCATCAGCTCTTTTAGGAGGAACAGCAGTGTTTCTAATAATTATTATAAATACTATAAATTTCGGCAAAGATAGTCTTGAAAATGTGTGTGAAAATATAATAGATGGTTTTGTGTTTGGTATAAAGATATTTGGTGCGATTATACCAATAGCAGCGTTTTTCTACATGGGAGAAGTTGCACCTTTAACTGGTGTATTTGGTAAGGTATTAACCCCTGGTTCTCAAGGATTATTATCAGATATAGGGATAGCCCTTTCTCAAACGATACCACTTAATAAATTTGCAGTATCAGGTATAGAAACTGTAGTAGGTGCAATAACTGGGCTTGATGGTTCTGGGTTCTCTGGAATTTCATTAGTTGGTTCACTTGCATCTGTATTTGGAACTGCTATTAATGCAAGTGTTGGTGCATTAGCAGCATTAGGTCAAATTAGTGGTATTTGGGTTGGTGGAGGATGTCTAGTTCCTTGGGGTCTTATTTCAGCAGCCGCAATTTGTGGAGTTAGTCCTATTGAGTTGGCAAAAAGGAATTTTATTCCTGTTATAACAGGACTCATTGTAACAACTATAGTAGCAGTATTCATTATTTAGCAAATAAAAACTAATATTATTTTACTTGTAGATTAACAAAACTTATATATAAATTAAAAATAAAAGATTATATAAATATATAAATTAAAAATAGATGCACAGTTATTACCTATCAAAAGACTTTTGTTTATGTAAAAACTATACATCTATTTTTTATTGGAAGTATTTAATTTGAAATCGTTTATGTAAATTAATATATAAATATTAGACTTAAAGTATAGCTTTTAAATATACTTCTAAATGTTAATAATTTAGAAGTTCAAAATTGTATCCTAGCTTTCTAGCATCTGATATAAAATCACTTAGAATTTCTGTACTAGTTTTAGAAACAGCATGTAGTAATAAGATAGAACCATCGTGTAAATTATCCATTATTTTTTTCTTGGCTTCCTCATGTGATGGTTGTTTTTCAGTGTCCCAGTCCCTATATGCGAAACTCCAAAATACAGTTTTATAGCCTAGATTTTTAGTCATTGCTAAGCTTTTTTCTGAATACTTACCCATAGGAGGTCTGAAAAACTTAACTATATTTTTTCCAGTTAAATCTTTATAAAGTTTTTCAACATCTTCAAATTCATTATTAAAGCTTTTTAGATTGCTTGTTTTTGTTGGCATAGAAGGATGCGTTTTACTGTGGCTTCCAACTATGTGACCTTCTGCAACCATTCTTTTTATCAAATCTTTATTTTCTTTTATGTATGGAGATGTAACGAAAAAAACAGCCTTTACTTTATTTTTTTTTAAAACATCTAGTATCTTTGATGTATATCCATTTTCATAACCTTCATCAAATGTAAGATATAATGTTTTTTGACCATCTTTGATGGGACCATTATATATAGCACTATAGTCAGAAAAATTAAATTTGATATCAGTATTTACTTCTGGAGTTTGATGTTTAGTATTTGGTATATAAAACCAATCAAGAGCGGTATTGTCCAAAGATGACACGTCTAATTTTTCATTATCATTGTTCACAGTATCTTTATTTGATAGACTGTCTGTTCCATCTGAAACAGTTATATTGGAAGTATATTTATTATCATCAACATTTTGAGAATCTTCTTGCGTTGATATTTCCCTATTCTGGTCTGTGTTTTGTTTTTTTTGTGAGTTTGAACATCCAACAATGAAAAAAATAGATATAGAAAGTATTGTCAAAAAGTAGAGTATCTTTCTAAGCATTTTATAGCTCCCTTCTAAATTAATAGTAATTATATAGTATTATTATAGTTGGAAATTGTTATTAATAATAGTTACATATTTGAAAATAAAGTCGCAATAGTATTATAAAATATGAATAATTAATAAATTTAAAAAAAAATGTAAAAAAGTAGTTGACCATATTATGATAAGGTGTTATTATAATAAATGTGCTCAACAAGGAACAAGAAAATAATGAGTACAAAATGATTGATTTAATAAAATGAACTTTGAAAATTAAACAGTAGGTTAATTTATAAAACAAGAAACAAACCATAAAGCCAGATATTTTGATAACAATAGTATCTGAGCCTGATAAACTTTTATTTGAGAGTTTGAT